>NZ_RZSX01001462.1:0-795 GCF_004023105.1 Mesorhizobium sp. M5C.F.Ca.IN.020.32.2.1
GTTGGCGGGCTATGATGGCACCGACCTTCTCGATGGCGGGACCGGGGCCGACCTGATGAATGGCGGTGCCGGCAACGATACCTATTACGTGGACAATGTACTGGACAACGTCATCGACGAAGCGGGCCTCGACCAGATTTTCAGCTTGGTCACGTACTCACTGGCGGTCGATCGCAGGCTGGTAGAAAATCTGCGTCTGACCGGAAACGCCAACGTCGGAGCCACGGGAAATTCCCTCGACAACGTGCTCGACGGCAACGACAGCGACAACAAACTGGACGGCGGCCGAGGCAATGATACCGTGCTCGGGCACGGTGGCAACGATGCACTAATGGGCGGCCTTGGCATTGACCGGCTTACTGGCGGAGCCGGCAACGATTCCTTCGTTTTCAGTGCGCCGCTCTCAGTGGCCAACCGCGACATCATCACGGATTTCAATCATACGGCCGATACATTCAGGCTCCAGAATTCGGTAATGCAGGGGCTGGGAGCCACCGGAGCCCTCGAGCCAAGGTACTTCTTCGCTGGGACTAGCGCGCACGACGCCGACGACCACATCGTCTATGACAAGGTTACGGGTGCGTTGTTTTACGATTCCAACGGAAACGTCGCAGGCGGCGTGACACAGCTCGCGACGCTGACGAACAGGCCGACGCTGCTGGCCGACGATTTTTTCGTGATCTGATCCGGCGCCTACAGCGGCGCGCGCACCGCTGTAACTTCTAGTTTGCGATCGCTTTGTTCGAAAAACCGGTGACCTCTTTTTCGAGCGATCTCTAATTAGTTCTGCTTAAT
>NZ_RZSX01001463.1:0-795 GCF_004023105.1 Mesorhizobium sp. M5C.F.Ca.IN.020.32.2.1
CATTGGCCGCGATCTGGCTCTCCGTGGTCTCGATCTCGACCTCCAGATCGTTCCTGAGGTCGGCCCGGGTCCGCAACACCTCAGACTCTAGCCAAGCGAGGCGCTGCTTGGCGCTCGCGTATTGGTTGCGGGCGTCCTGCCGACGCTGTTGCGCGTCGGACAACTCACTCTGGATCTGATCCATCACCGTCATGCTGAGAACTTTGCGGTCCACGAGCGTGCGCATGCTGTTGACGCGCTCCTGGCGCAGCTTGATGAGTTCGTCGAACGACTCCATGCGCGCATAAGCGGCAACATCCTGCTTGGCCGCCTCCAGCGCACGCATGGTCGCGCGCTCGCGATCCTTGCGGGCCGTGGCGACGGCCTTGCGCCGGTCGCTCTGCTCGTTCACGAGGTTGGCAGCTTCGGTCGCGCCGGCCAGCTCCAGCAACTGGCGCGAGATCTTGGGCGCCGTGCCGTCGCGCTCGGCCTTCAGCACCGCCGCGCGCGCGAGCAGCTTCAACATGGTATCGATCGCCCCGCTCCGCTTCTGGGTCTCACGCACGGCTTCGATCTTCTGCCACGGCTCGCTCTCGGCCCGGTCGAGTCCGCCGGCCAGCGCGATCGCGTGCAGGATCGTCATGCCGGCCGCGTACTTGAACGAGCCTGGATTCTTGACCGGGCCCAGCACGTAAATGGGCGGGCGCTCCAGCGGCAGGATGTTGACCAGTCCTTTGCGGCCCAGCAGTTGATTGAAGCTTTCCGCCAGGTCGGCCTGTACCTGTTGTGTCGACCGGTTGGCGACCGGAATGGAGC
>NZ_RZSX01001464.1:0-791 GCF_004023105.1 Mesorhizobium sp. M5C.F.Ca.IN.020.32.2.1
GATAAGGACATTGGGGCGCGTCGGATCTGGTGTCGGGCTGACGCTCGCGACGTTGACGAAATGAATGCCCATCGCGCCCTTAGGGTAATCCATAGCGCCAGCCACTTTTTCGCCGCTGTGATAAACGCATCCGACCGTCGACAGATAGAGGTCGCGAATGGCGGCCTTGTAGTCTTCGTACTTGGATAGCGATTTTTTCAGGCCATCGATCTCGGCCTTGTCGGGCTCGGCGGCCTGACCTGCAGCCGCAGTCAGGCAGGCGCCGATGAGGCCAGTCAAAGCGAGAATGCTGCGGCGCCTGAAGTAAGTTGTTTTCGTCATGCATTCCTCCCAGATTTTTTGTTCTGGCCGCGCAAGGCGGCAATGATGCTGGTTGCGCGGCCGAGATTATCGCCGATGCTAATCCTTTCCGCTGGTCGGGAGAATTAACCCTCATGACCTAGGCCCCTCGACACAGTGATTTGACAGGTCGGGCCGAACGTCCACAGTCCCTTTCTGCGGCGAATCGCAAACCTTCGAGATTGGCCGAAACACCCCCTCCCTTCGTCATCCCAGGGCGGAGCAAGGAGCGGAGCGACGCGGCGCAGACCCTGGGATCCATGCCGTTAGATGGCGGCAGTGCGCCTGCGGATCAGAACCGAACGCTACCACCCCGTTCGCTGACGTTGGAAGGGTAGCTGGCACCGTTGCGGATACAAGCGCCGTTCCGAGCCGCTGCATTCTTCGGCTGAAGTAACGGCATGGATCACAGCGTCTCCGCTACGTCGCTTCGCTCCTGCTCCGACCTGGGA
>NZ_RZSX01001465.1:0-791 GCF_004023105.1 Mesorhizobium sp. M5C.F.Ca.IN.020.32.2.1
CGGCCGTTCATTGAGAAAGCCCGTCAGGTAGTATGAGGCGTAGGGAAGGAGTTCGCCGCGCCCGACCCCGATGAAGAGCTCGAAATACTCGCGACTGACCGCTGCCGGGGAGGCCGAAGCCGCGGCCTGGCCGAGTGCCGCATGAGCAAGGCCGAGCGGCGTCTCGGTGTCGCCCCGCAAACCGGAAAGCCGCGCCATAAGGTTTGCATCCGGAGCGGCCAGGAGAAGCGTGGCGAGCAGCGCGTACTCATCCGCGCGTGCGCTGTTCACGTCGTCGACGTCAGCATCTCTAACGCCGGGAACCAGAGCGTCAGCTCCGCACGACGTGCCGGTTGCCTCCTCTAGGCGCAAGTCTGGGTTCATCTACTGACCTCGACCGTGCCCCTCAACGAGTGGGTAAAGTAATACTAGTCCCCCGCCCGGCAATTGCAACAGCAACTGTGCCAAAATGGCCACATATCCAGATCAGCGCGGGACGGCGCCGCCATGGCGCCGCTGGCGATTAATCGGGGATGATTCCGCGGCGCCGGCAGCTTCGTCGCGGCCGGCGGCGGTTTCGGCCACGTCGGCCGAAGGGGATGGACGGGTTGCCGGCTCGATCGAACTGTCCGGCGTAACAGCCTGCGAAGCATCGGGTGAGGCGTTCGCGTCCTCGTCCGCCAAGACGACGGTGGGCGCAGGCGCCTTCTCCGGTGCCTCCGAAGCCATGGCGGCGCCTGCTGGGTCGGCCGGGTTGCCGCCGCTCAACGTCGACAGGAAATCCACGACAGGTTCGCTGGATTCTTTCAAGG
>NZ_RZSX01001466.1:0-791 GCF_004023105.1 Mesorhizobium sp. M5C.F.Ca.IN.020.32.2.1
CCCCGCCGCTGCCGAGCCGCGCGCGGGTTTATCTGTTCAACGCGACCCGTCCGCCCGGCGGCCGCCCGACGGGCGAGCACAAGGTCCAGCTCATTATGCCAGGTCAGCGGCGTGGGGAACGCGGCCAATTCGATCAAGGCGGCGGGCGTAGCGTTCTGTTGGCCGGCTACGCGGCGGAGGAGGATGTGTTTATTCTCTGGGACGCGGGGCTCTATGCGGATTTCGCCTGGTCGCGGAACGTCCAGGTCAAGGCAGAAACGATCGTCGAGGCGGCGGCTGGCCGTATCGCGCGTCAGGAACGCCGCCTGCGTCCCGCTGACGGCGAGCCGACCACGGAAATCCTCCTCGCCTGCCCGGCGCCGATGTTGCCCGAGGCGATCCAGCTGCGCCAGGATCTCACCCGCGCGCGTCTGGCCGGGCTCTAATCGATGCGGCTTCGCGACCATCCTTTCAAGCGGGCATACCATAAGCCCGAGGACGACATCGCCGAGGGCTTCTATCTTCCGGCGGTGCGGTCGTCGCTCTGCTACGATCGCGCCGTCGGTTTCTTCTCCAGCACCGTCTTCCTGTTGGCTTGGCCAAGCCTGAAGACGTTCGCCGCCGCCGGGGGCAGGATGCGGCTCATCTGTTCCCCCGTCCTGTCGGACGACGACCACGAGGCCCTGCGCGAGGGCTATTCCGACAAGGCTGAAGCCACGGCGGGCGATTCCATCGCTGAGGCCTTTCAGCGGTTGCTGGCCAGCGAAGGCCTGCAGAAGCCTGCGGTGGTACTAGCCTCCCTGGTCGCGGCC
>NZ_RZSX01001467.1:0-788 GCF_004023105.1 Mesorhizobium sp. M5C.F.Ca.IN.020.32.2.1
ATATGAAGGCGCTCCCGCCGTCCGAGCGGCGTGAAGCCAAGCTGCGCGTGCAGATGATATTCCAGAACCCCTATGCCTCGCTCAATCCGCGCCGCAAAGCGGCCGATATCGTCGGCGAGGCCCCGCGCGTTCACGGGCTGGTCGGCGGCGATCTCGGCACCTTTGTCGATGAACAGTTCCGACGTGCCGGCCTCGATCCGGCATTGAAGCACCGCTTTCCGCATCAGTTTTCCGGCGGTCAGCGCCAGCGGATCGGAATTGCGCGCGCGCTCGCCGTGCAGCCGGAATTTCTCGTCTGCGATGAGGCCGTTGCCGCTCTGGACGTCTCGATCCAAGCGCAAATCCTCAATCTCTTCATGGACCTGCGCGAGAGACTGAACCTCACCTACCTGTTCATCAGCCACGATCTCGGGGTGGTCGAGCACATCTCCGATCGGGTGGCGATCATGTATCTCGGCCGCATCGTCGAAGAGGCCCCGTCCGAGGAGATATTTGCCCGGGCCAACCATCCCTACACGCAGGCGCTTCTCGCCGAGGTGCCGCGGATCGAAACCACCAAACGCGGCTTTGCCGCGATCAAGGGTGAATTGCCGAGCCCGCTCTCGCCGCCGAGCGGCTGTCATTTCCACCCGCGCTGCCCGCACGCGATGCCTCGTTGCCGGACCGAAGCGCCGCGACTGAAGGTGGTTGCTGCCGGACACAAGAGCGCATGCCACCTCAATGACGCTGCCGTCTGAACGCCTTGGAATTTTTAGAGATGACCGACCTCCAGGCGCTCCAGTCCGTGA
>NZ_RZSX01001468.1:0-788 GCF_004023105.1 Mesorhizobium sp. M5C.F.Ca.IN.020.32.2.1
GTTTGGAGCGCTGGAAAGCTATCACGTCTAGGCGAACCGCCCGCTCGGCCGCTCCCGCCTGTAGCCGATCATGTAGAGAATGAAGGCAAGCACCGCGAACACGGCGAAGCCGGGCTGGTTGAGCACCGAGGCGATGGCGCCGTCCCATAGCAGCGGGCCAAGCTTGTCGCGGACGAAGCTTTCGAAGGTGCTTCGCGTATCCGGCGAGACGGCCAGCCAGCTCGTGTTGAGCGGGGTCATGACCAGCGCGGCGGCCGCCACCGAGCGTGTCGCGTCGATCACCGCCATGATGACGGAAACCGAAAGCGCGACCAGTGCCGCGAGACGGAAGACGAAGCGGAACATCCAGACCTTACCTCCCCGGAAGCTTATCAGAAATGTCTGTATCGGCCTGATAAATAGGATCTGCCCGCTTTATCCGCAATCGCGACACGCGAAGTGAACCCACGCCGCCGGTTTTGCGCCACTGAGGCGCCAGTCGGCAAAGTCACCGCCGCCGATCGCGGCGATCGGCTGCCAAGGCAGCACTGGTGACATGGACAGAGCATCCCTGTCCGACAAAGCGAATAGAGTGCCGTTATGTCTTGGCATTCGGCACCGGATCGACTAGATGAGCCCCGCGCCTGTTGCTTTGACGGCTCAGGTGCGGGGAAAGGGTGTCCGCTGGTTGACGGCGCCCACGGTGCGGAGTTCCGGACCGGAATCCCCGAAGGGAGACGCATCTCCCCAACCCGCGCGGCGAAACCGGCCGCGGCGAAAATGCTAAGACGGAGAGGTGGCCGAGTGGT
>NZ_RZSX01001469.1:0-788 GCF_004023105.1 Mesorhizobium sp. M5C.F.Ca.IN.020.32.2.1
GACGGTGTATCCCTTGAGGAAGGGGATCGAGCGATCCTCGTCGTCTTCGCGCTCCTTTGGCGTGAACGTGCCGTACTTGACGACGAGCGTTCCCTTCTCGCCCTTTCGGACTTGCCCGCCAAGATCCTGCGCCTGGCGATAGGTCATCCAGGTATTTTCCTCGTAGCCGAACATCTGGCCGGACACCCACAGCATCAGGACATTGATGCCGCGGTAGGCTTCGCCGGTCGCGCGGCGCGGGATCCGGGAGTGTCGGACGCTGCCGCGCCAGGGGCGGATCCAGGGCTTGGTGCCGGCTTCAAGCTGCTCGACGATGGAATCGGTGATGCGTTGGTAGGTGTCCTTGATGCTCTGCATGGCCGTCTCCATTCCGTTGGTTGACGGCAAAGAACGGAGATAGCCGAAGCGAGCCCATGCACCTGTAGGGCCGAAACGGAGTGGAGGACCGCGACAGCGGTTGCATGGGGGAGGGGCTATCGTAGCTTGTCCGTCAAATCACCCAACGGACTGAGGCGGCGCCGAAACGCATCGGACATCGACCAGCTCGACGACCGCTCGACGAAAAGCAGCTTGTTGCCTAGGGCAGGGGTTATCGACCGCGATCGTCGTCGTCGCGCTCACGGTCTCGCCGCGCCGCCATTTCGGCCTCGGGAGCCTTCAGCCCGGCGCTTCCGTCCCGCTGTGGCTGCTCGGCCTGTTGTGGCCGCAGGTGTGCCTCGGTGGCCGGTCTCTCGCGTCCCAGGCGGGAAAAGTCAGAGCGGGCGGTGAAAGAGACCTCTGTATTGTCG
>NZ_RZSX01000146.1:0-9516 GCF_004023105.1 Mesorhizobium sp. M5C.F.Ca.IN.020.32.2.1
ACACCACGGTTCGGCGCACGGCGTTCAGGACGTCGAACAGGCCGAGCAGAACATTGTTGCGGCTCGCCTGTGCAATCTGCCGGTGGAGCAGATTGTCGATGTTCTCGTATTGCCGCCATGTGACGGCTTCCCGCGTCTGCACCAGCGATTGTCGCATCGAGGCAATATCGGAAAGCGTCGCGTGCAGCGCCGCTTCGCGCGCAATCTCGGGCTCGATGATCAGGCGCGCGCGCATCACGTCGGCCGGATTCGTGCGCCCGGCGATTTCCGAAATCCCGATCGTCTCCTCGACCGGTCCACTGCCGACGAAGGTGCCCCTGCCGACGTGACGCCAGATGCGGCCGTCCTTCTCGAGCACCGCCAGCGCCTTGCGCAGATCGCCGCGCGATACGCCGAGGCTCTCCGACAGTTCCCGCTCGGCAGGCAGCCGTGTCTCGCCGGCATGATCCATCTGGGCAAGATAGGCCTGAAGCTGAACCAGGGCGGCGTGGCCACCATTACCGGGATCGTCCATCAATTTAACCAATTCGCATATAATTTCCCTTTGCCGGTGTTAAAACGATTAGCGGAAACCGTCAACTGCCGAGTTTTCTGGGCCCGCGCATCTGCCATCGCGCAGTTTCTCCTTGACCAATCCGCTCCACAGCCTTAACCAATTAAGGTAATGGTTACAAAACGGGAGGAATGACAATGGCCAGCATGACCGGACGTACCGTCCTTGCCACCGCTTTCGCTGCGGTTCTTGCATTTGCATCGCACCTGTCGGCCGCAAATGCGGGCGACATGCGCATCGCATTCGGCGACCTTCCCGGTATAGAATCCATCCAGACGCTCGCCGCGATAGAGCGCGCCAAGGAACGCGGCGTGAATGTCGAGCTCATTGTTCTCAATGACGAGGATCTGGCTGCCCAGGCGATTGTCGGCGGCCAAGCTGATGTCGGTATCGGCGCGCCCTACACTTTGATCCAGAAGGTTGGCGTGCCGATCCGCATCTTTGCGCAGATATCGACGCTGCGCTTCTTTCCTGTCGTCAACAGCGAATTTTACAAGGAATGGAAGGATTTGGACGGGCAGGAAGTCGCCGTTCAGGCGCGCGGCTCCGGCACAGAGGCGGTCATGCTCCTGATGGCGAAAAACCACGGCATCAAGCTCGGCAACATCAGCTACGTCCCGGGTTCCGAGGTTCGCCGCAATGCGCTGCTGCAGGGGACCATCAAGGCGTCGATCGTCGATGCCGCCAACAGGCGCGCGCTTGAGGCCGAAGCCCCCGGCAAGTTCATCGTCCTGCCAGTCGAGGATATCGGCGCCTCGGACGAAGCGCTTTTCGCGACCGCAGACTATCTGAAGAACAACGCCGCCGACGTCGACATCTTGGTCGAGGAACTGATGAAGACCGCGCGTGAAATAACTGAAAATCCAACCGTGGCGGTCGAGCTCCGCAACAAGTACAAACTGCTGCCGGATCTCGGCGCGGAGGCTGATAGCGAAATCACCGAATACTACAAGGAAACCGCGGAAGCCGGCAGCCTTGCGCTGAATGGCGGCGGAGTGGATGCGGCCAAAGACGACTTTGCCTTCTTCAGCCTTGCCGGCCAGATCGAAGGCGATCCCGCGAGCCTCGAGGTCGAGGACTTCTGGGATGTCTCCGCAATCGACCGCGCCGTCGCCAAGCTCGGCAAGAAATAGGCGGCCTGCCGGATGGCCGTAAGCATCAGAACTGACGGCGAGGCTGCCGGCCTCGCTTCTCCATCGACTCGAAGCGCAACGGGCGCATCTTGGGACCAGCCGATCCTGCTCAGGCTGGTGTCGATCGCTCTGTTCGCGGGAATTTGGGAAGTGGCCGGGCGTATTCCCGTCAGCTTCGCCTTTCCGACTTTTTCCGACACCATCGTCGCATTTTTCGGATTGCTCGCCGACGGTAGCTTGGCAACTGCCTATCTTTCGACACTGCAGCCGCTGTTGCTCGGCGTTGTCCTGTCGGCGTTCCTGGGTGTCGGCCTCGGCACGATCTGTGGCCTGTGGCGCACCGGCGAATGGCTGGTGATCCCTGTGTTCATCGTGCTTCAGGCAGCACCTGTCGCCGCCTTCATTCCAATGGTCACCTTCGTCTACGGAATAGGCATGACCGCCAAAACGCTCGCCGTCATGATCCTGGCGCTGCCGGTCATCGTGCTCAATACCTACAAGGCCGTGCGCAACGTCAACGAGTCGCTGCTGGTCATGTGCCGATCATTCCTGGGCACACGTTGGCAGACCGTCGCCAAGATCATTCTTCCGGACGCCAGTCCAGTGATTTTTGCCGGTTTGCGCCTCGGCGTCGCTGCCGGGTTCGTCGGCGTGGTGCTCGCCGAGCTGCTGATCACCCCGACCGGCATCGGCGACCTCATAACCTTCCACCGCTCGCGCGCAGACTACGCCGAGATGTACGCAACAATTGCCTCGATCATTGCGCTTTCCACCCTGACGCTCGTCTTTCTGCAGTGGGTGGAAGTCCGTGTTTTCAGGCCGGAGAGTAGAGGTGCTTAAGATGGGCGCGACCGCATTGCGAAATGGACCGTCGCCGGTTCCCGCACCGATCGATTCAATCGTGGAGGTGAGAGGAATTTCCAAGACCTACGGCAATGTCGAGGCGCTGCGCGGCATCGACCTCGACTTTCCCAGGGGCAAGCTGACCAGCCTTCTCGGACCCAGCGGTTGCGGAAAGACGACCCTGTTGAAGATCATAGCGGGGCTGATACGGGCCGATGGCGGCACTGTCGCGATCAACGGCAAGCGCGTCAGCGCCCCAGGCCCCGAACGCGCTTTCGTGTTCCAGGACTTTGCGCTGATGCCTTGGGCGACCGTGATGCGCAATGTAGCCTTTGGACTTGAATTGCGCGGCACCAACAAGGCCGAGCGTGAGGAGATCGCCCGCCGCTATATAGCTGAGGTGGGTCTCGCCGGCTTCGAGGACAAATACCCGCACGAGTTGTCGGGCGGCATGCGCCAACGCGTCGGCCTGGCGCGGGCCTTGTCGGTCGATGCCGACGTCCTGCTCCTCGATGAACCGTTTTCGGCGGTCGACGAGCAGAACCGGCGGAAGTTCCAGGAAGATCTGATCCGACTGCGCACCAACCAGAACAAGACCTTCATCTTCGTGACGCACTCGATCGAGGAGGCAGTCTACATCTCCGACCGCATCGTCTTGCTGTCACCGAGACCCGGCCGGGTATCGCAGATCATTGAACCGGAAATCGATCGCTCCGGCGACCCCGAGCGCATTCATCGCGACAGGCACTATCTCGATACGGTCGAGGAGATATGGCAGGGGCTGAAGCAGTATGTGGAGTGACCGGTCATGACCCTGTTTGGCTATCGAGTACCAATGATGGCGTCCCTGCTCGTCTGGTGCGTCGTATGGGAAATCGTCGGCCGGCTGGACCTTGTCTTTCTGCTGCCACCGTTTAGCGACGTGCTGGCTGCAGCGGTCGGTTTGGTGCAGACCCCGTCCTGGCAGAGCGCGACGGTCACGACCCTTCGCGCCTTCGCCATGGGCATGGCCCTGTCGATCGTAATCGGCGTGCCTCTGGGCATCCTGATGGGACGTGTCAAGATCGCCGACGACCTGCTCGGCATGTGGGTCAATATCTTTTCAAGCGCACCGCTCTCGGCGATCGTCCCGGTGCTGATGATCCTGTTCGGCTTCGGCGAGCAGACGATCGTTGCGGCGGTGTTCCTGTTTGCGATCTGGATCATCGTACTCGACACGCGCGCCGGGGTCCGCCACATCTCGCCGTCGCTGATCGAAATGGCGCGTTCCTATGGCGCCTCGCGTCCGGCCCTTTATACCAAGATTATCCTGTGGGCGGCGCTTCCGGAGATCCTTGCCGGCATCCGCCTCGGCCTCATCCGCGGCGTCAAGGGCGTCGTCATCGGCCAGTTGCTCGTCGCCATCGTCGGCTACGGCGCGCTGTTCGAGACCTTCTCGCGAAATTTCCGCATGGCCGAATTCTGGGCCCTGACCATCATCCTTTTTGCCTTTGCCCTGCTGATTGCCGAACTGATCGAAAGGGCCGAAGCCAAAGTCGAATACTACGCAGGAGCAAGACAGTGAACATGCACGGCACGACCTCAAGCTACGTCATCGAACCGAACGCAATCCCCAGCATCCCGGTGGCGGGAACTGACAAGATGTTTCCGGTGCACCGGGTCTATTGCGTCGGACGGAACTATGCCGCGCACGCAGTCGAGATGGGACACGACCCCAACAAGGAGCCGCCATTCTTCTTCCAGAAGAATCCCGACAACCTCGATACGACAGGAGAATTTCCGTATCCTCCGGCCTCCAACGATGTCCATCACGAGATCGAAATGGTCGTGGCGCTGACGAGCGGCGGCACGGATATCTCGGCCGAAAAGGCTCTGGACTGCGTGTTCGGTTATGGCGTAGGTCTCGACATGACCAGGCGCGACCTGCAAGGTAAGGCGAAGGACATGGGCCGTCCATGGGAGGTCGGCAAGGCCTTCGAGGCATCGGCGCCATGCACGCCATTGGTTCCGGCAAGTTCGATCGGTCATCCAACCCAGGGAGCGATTTGGCTGGACGTCAATGGCGAGCGAAAACAAACCGGCGATCTCAACCAGATGATTTGGAAAGTTCCGGAAATGATCAGCTATCTCTCCGGTCTCTTCACGCTGATGCCGGGGGACATCATTCTTTCCGGCACGCCGGCGGGCGTCGGGGCAGTTGTTCGCGGTGATGTTCTTCGCGGTCATATCGATGGCGTCGGCGACCTAGAGGTTCGCGTTGTCTGAAGCGGCGTCGATCATTGAACGGCTTGCTGTCGGAGCGGACGATGCGCCGGCGATTTCGGCACCCGACAGGATCACGCTCACCCATGGCGGACTGCGCCGCCTGATCTCTGAAACGGCAGCGCAACTGCACGCGCTGGGCCTGGGCCGCGGCGATCGGGTGGCCATCGTGCTGGCGAACGGGCCGGAGATGGCGACGGCCTTTGTCGCGGTGGCCGCGGCGGCGTCCACGGCGCCGCTCAACCCGGCCTACCGGGCCGACGAGCTTGACTTCTACCTGACCGACATTGGCGCCAAGGCGATCCTGGTTGCCGAAGACGAAAGCGGCCCGGCGATTGCCGTTGCCGAGCGCCTGGGCATAGCGGTGCTCAGGCTCGCAGCACTGCGCGACGCGCCTGCCGGAAGCTTCAAGATCGAGGGCGAACCGATCGGCCCGCCGGCTGCGCCCGAACTGGCTGAGGACGGCGACATCGCGCTGTTGCTGCACACTTCAGGCACCACGTCACGACCAAAGCTGGTGCCGCTCAGCCATGCCAATCTTGCCGCCTCGGCCGCCCATATCGGCGCGACGCTCGGCCTGACATCAGGCGACCGCTGCCTCAACATCATGCCGCTGTTCCACATCCATGGTCTGATCGCGGCGGTGCTGTCCTCGCTCGCCGCCGGCGGCAGCGTCTTCTGCACGCCGGGCTTCAACGCGCTGCGCTTCTTCCATTGGCTAAGCGAGGCGCGGCCGAGCTGGTACACGGCCGTGCCGACCATGCATCAGGCGATCCTGCCGCGGGCGGCACGCAATGCCGATGCACTGGCAGCGGCGCCTCTTCGCTTCATCCGCTCGTCCTCGGCATCGCTGCCGCCGCAAGTGATGGCCGAGCTTGAGGCGACCTTCGGCTGTCCGGTGATCGAATCCTACGGCATGACCGAGGCCGCCCACCAGATGGCCTCGAACCGGTTGCCGCCAGGCCTGCGCAAGGCGGGCAGCGTCGGCGCCGCCGCCGGACCGGAAGTGGCGGTGATGGCGCTGGACGGGCAATTGCTTAAGCCCGGTGAGACCGGCGAGATCGTCATTCGCGGGCCTAATGTCACCGCGGGCTACGAGAAGAATCCGGACGCCAATGCCACTGCCTTCGCGCATGGCTGGTTTCATACCGGCGACCAGGGTGTGCTCGACGGCGACGGCTATCTGCGCGTCACGGGCCGGCTCAAGGAGATCATCAACCGCGGCGGCGAGAAGATCTCGCCGCTCGAGGTCGATGACGTACTGATGGACCATCCGGCGGTGGCGCAGGTCGTCACGTTCGCCACGCCACACGACAAGCTCGGGGAGGAGGTCGCGGCTGCGATCGTGCTGCGCGAGGGCATGGCCGCTACCGAAGGCGATATCCGCAGCTTCGCCGCGATGCGGCTTGCCGACTTCAAGGTGCCGCGCATTGTCCTGATCCTGGACGAAATCCCGAAGGGCGCGACGGGCAAGCTGCAGCGCATCGGTCTCGCGACCAAACTGGGTCTTGTCAAACCCGGGCTTGCCAAACCCGGGCTTGGATGATGATGCGGATCACCATTTTTGGCGCCGGCGCGATCGGCGGCTATCTCGCGGCCAAACTTGCCATGGCCGGCCGGGTCGATCTGTCGATCATGGCGCGCGGCGCTCATCTCGATGCGATCAAGGCGGCCGGACTTCGCCTGATCGAAGACGGCCATGAATCCGTCGCCTCTGTCAGGGCCGCCGCGCAAGCGCAGGAGCTAGGCGTCCAGGACTATGTCGTACTGGCGCTCAAGGCCCATTCTCTCGCACCGGCGCTCGACCAGATCGCGCCGCTGCTGGGCGACGGGACGGCTGTCGTTACCATGCAGAATGGCGTGCCGTGGTGGTACTTCCACAAGATCGGCGGTTCGCTCGAAGGCACGCGGTTGCAAGCGGTGGATCCCGGTGGAGCGATCTGGGATCGGCTTGGGCCGGATCGCGTCATCGGCTCGGTCGTGTATCCCGCGGCTGAGGTGGATGCGCCCGGCCTAGTCCGCCATATCGAGGGAAAACGCTTTTCGCTCGGCGAGCCCTCGGGCGAGAAGAGCGAACGTGTCACGCGGCTTGCTGCGGAGATGGTTGCGGCAGGGCTGCAGGTGCCGGTTCGCGACGACATCCGAAGTGAGATCTGGGTGAAGCTCTGGGGCAATCTCTCCTTCAACCCCATTTCCGCGCTGACCGGCAGCACGCTTGCGGCAATCGCTGCCGACGAGGCAACCCGCACGCTTGCCCGCACTATGATGCTGGAGGCGCAGGCGATCGGCGAAAGTCTCGGCGTGCGTTTCCCGATAAATGTCGACCGCCGTATCAAGGGGGCCGGCGATGTCGGCGAGCACAAGACCTCGATGCTGCAGGATCTGGAGCGCGGCCGACCAATGGAGATCGATGCGCTGGTGACGGCGGTTCAGGAACTCGGCCGGTTGACTGGCGAGCCAACGCCCGCCATCAACAACGTGCTGGCGCTGGTGCGCCGCCTCGCCATCGAGCGCGGCTGCTATCTGACGTAAGCTAGGGCAGGCGGGTTCACGTCGATAAAACCCATCTGCAGGCGTCGGACGCTGGCAGCTGAACGGCTATGACGATTCCGTGGCCGCCATGTGAGCGCGAAACAACGCCGCTTCAGAGCCTCTTAACGTAGTCCGCAAGCTGGTCGGCCACGGTGCCCCAGCCATAGAAAAAGCCCATCGCCTCATGGTTCTTGCGTGTGGCTTCATCGCGGTGGATGGCGGTCGCGATGTAGCGTGTCGCCTTGCCTTCCGGGTGCAATGATATGACCGCTGTAATGAACGGGTCCCCTGACGGCCGGTAGCCGGGCAGCAACGCATCGGTCCACACCAGCCGCTCGTTAGGCACGATGTCGAGGTAGCAGCAATGCCGGTCGTTGACCTCCTTGCCATCAGGCGACTGCATGCGGGTCCGGAACAGGCCGCCGGGCCTGAGGTCGATCTCGCAATCGGTGACGATCCACGGCTTCGGTGTGAACCACTGCCGAACATGCTCGGGCGTCGTCCAGGCTGTCCACAAAAGCTCGCGCGGCGCTTCGATGACGCGTTCGAGGACGAGATCGAGTTTCGGGTCGGGTTTGAAAAGCGGGGTCGAACTCATTTGTCTTTCTCCTTGAGTGTCATCACGCAGGCATCGAACTGGTCGAGGCGGCGTTCCCACAGTGCGCGCTGCTCGGCCAGCCAATTTTCCGCGACCTTCAGCGGCTCCGGCGCGAGCCGGTAGGTCCTGACGCGGCCGGCCTTTTCGGAACGCACCAGCCCGCAGCCTTCCAGAACCCTGAGATGTTCGATGAAGGAGGGCAGAGCCATCTCGAACGGCTGGGCGAGCTCACTGACCGATGCCGGGCTTCGGTTCAGCCGCTCGACCACGCGCCGCCGCGTCGGATCGGCCAGCGCTCGGAGAATGCTGTCGATCGGCGGGACGCTAGGACTCGAGGTCTGTGGGCTTGTTGCGACGGTCATGTCTTCCTCGCGCCACTGCGCATGGCCAAAGATGGTTCGGAAACACTTAGGAAAATTCCTTAGTATAGGCAAGCCCAAAAGTTCTCAGGATGCCTGCGGGGTCTCTGACAAAGTCTGAAGGGTGGTTTAGGGTGCCGCCAGATTCGACGAACGATCAGTCCGAGGGGCCAAAATTTTGACCATCACGATGTACGGCATCACCAATTGCGATACGATCAAGAAGGCGCGTGTCTGGCTGGAAAGCCACGATGTCGCCTACCGCTTTCATGACTACAGGGTCGAAGGACTGGACGCGGACCGGCTGAACGGCTGGTCCCGCAAAGTCGGCTGGGAAATCCTGCTTAACAAGGCGAGCACGACGTTTCGCGAACTGTCGGACAAGGACAAGCTGAGCCTCGACGAGAAGAAGGCCAAGGCGCTGATGTTGGCCAACCCGACGATGATCAAGCGGCCGGTCCTCGAACTTGGCGATCGCATCCTCGTCGGCTTCAAGCCTGATGTTTACCAGCAGGCGGTGGGCGGGTTGAAGTAGCGGGACGGGACGCTTTTCGCGCTCCAGTTCGAGAGCCTGCTTGCCGCGCCGGTCTCAATTCCGCCAGGCGAATTGGGACGCGGGGAAGACCTTGGCCTGCCTGGCCGACAGCGCGTCCCATGCTTCGCGTCTGCGTGGGTCCGGCTCGATTGTCTCGGCGATGCTCGTCATGGCGTCCGCGGCCTCAGCAAAACTCTCGAACCATCCGATGCCGACCGCTGCGCTAATGGCTGCGCCGAGGGAGGAGGCTTCAGCGTTGTGACCCTTATGGATCGAGATCCCGGTCGCGTCCGCGATCATTTTTGTCCAAAGTTTGCTGTTGGCGCCGCCGCCGATCGCCACCATTTGCGCCGGCGAAAGACCATGGCTGCGCATCTCTTCGAGAGCCCTGGCGGTTTGCAGCGTCATCGCCTCTAGCCCCGCACGATAAAAATGACCGAGCGTGTGCGAGGGGTGCATGCCGATGAAGCTCGCGCGTGCGCTCGGATCCCAATGCGGGTCCATGCAACCGACGAGGGTGGTGCCGGCGAGAAGTCCGTCCGAGCCGATCGGGACGGCGGCCGCTTCCCTTTCCAGGCGGTCGAAGATCGCCGGATCGGAGCGTCCGCCGGCAAACATGTCTACGAACCAGTTGACGAAATAGACACCCGCCCGCTGCACCGCCTCGAGGAAATAGCCATCGCCTGTCGGCGAGGTCATGG
>NZ_RZSX01001470.1:0-786 GCF_004023105.1 Mesorhizobium sp. M5C.F.Ca.IN.020.32.2.1
ACATGTGGCCGAGCACGATGGCAGTGCGTGACGGCCCGAAGCCAATGAGGTTGACCAGTATCAGCAGCGAGATGCCGACGATCACGCCGGGGATCAGGATCGGTAGTCGCGCGATGGCGCTGATCGTGGCGGCAAGCGGCGAGCGGCCGTAGAGGTCCATATAGGACACTGTGATGCCGCAGAGCGTCGCGCCGGTGGCGGCAGTTGCACCGATGACGAGGCTGTTCCCAAGCGCGCCGGAGAGCGCCGAATTGCCGAACAGCGTCGCATACCATTCCAACGTGAAGCCTTGCAGCGGAAACGCCGCCTGGATCGAATTGTTGAAGGAAAACAGCGGGATCAGCAGTATCGGCAAGTACAGGAACACCAGATAGGCAAGGACATAGGCGCCCAGCCAACCGCCGCCCTGCTTTGCATCGATACGCGCCGTGTTCATGTCCGGCTGCCAAATCTGCGGTCGGCGGAACGCACCATCAGCACCACGGCAAGGATGACCAGCATGACGGCGACGGCGAGTGCGGCGCCGAACGGCCAGTCATTGGCCTTGCCGAACTGGGCCTGGATCAGCGAGCCGATCATGGTGCTGGCAGGGCCGCCGACCAGCGCCGGAGTGACGTAGTCGCCGACCGTCGGCACGAAGACGACGAGAGCAGCCGCCAGCACCCCCGGCATCGAATTCGGCAGCACGACGCGGCGGAAGCTGGTGAACGGTCTGGCGCCGAGGTCGGAAGCGGCTTCGAGCAGCGATTTCGGGATCGTGTCCAGCGCCACATAGATGGGCAGGAT
>NZ_RZSX01001471.1:0-784 GCF_004023105.1 Mesorhizobium sp. M5C.F.Ca.IN.020.32.2.1
GCGAGGTGATGCCGGTCAGCGGGTCGACGTTGCGCACCCGCACGATGCCGCCGGTCGAGGTGTGGCCGTCATTGGAAACCTCATAAATGCGCCTCGCCTCCAGCGTGCCGGTCGCCAGCCGCTTGCGGCCGAAGGCGTCGTCCTTCAGCGCGAAATCATGACCGACCTCCTTGCGGATGCGCACCTGCTCGGCCTCGCCCTTTGCCAGTTTGGGCGCCTTCGGCGCCTTGACCTTGGCGGTCTTCTTGCTCATGGACAGTCTCCTCGTTTGATTGGCTGCCTTCGCAGAACCTGGGGTCCTCGCCCCACGTAGCGGGGCGAGGAACGCAAGACCCAGTTCACGCCGCATCCGCCAGAGCCGAAGGGCGATGGTCGCAGAAGCGCGCCGCGTGATAGGCGCAGTAGCTTTTCAGCGGCCGCGTGCGCAGACCGCAGCACAGCATGTCCAGTGCCGGCCGGCTGCCGGGCGCGTCGTTCTCGGGATCTTCCTCCAGCGTCAGATCGAGCGGTGCGCGGCAGCGGTTGAACAGGCAGTCGATGAAGCGCATGGCCGCGACGTGCGGATGGCGCCCGGCGGCAACGGGGCGCGGCGCCGGCAGCTTGAAGGCCTCGCCGTCGGGCCCGTGGATCTCGCGCACGGTCTGGCGCTGCGGCAGCCAGACCGGCGGCGCCAGCCTGGCCGGCGTGCGGGCGATGCTTTGCAATTCTGTGTCGGTACAGGCGGGCATGGTGTTCTTCCATTGAAAGGGTTGCGTAGATGCCGAAGCTGCCCCTCTCCCCGTTC
>NZ_RZSX01001472.1:0-781 GCF_004023105.1 Mesorhizobium sp. M5C.F.Ca.IN.020.32.2.1
GGCAGGATCATCTCGATCGGCAGCAATCTGGCGGAGCGTGTCACCGACACCAGCCTCAGCGCCTACTCGGCCAGCAAGGCGGCGTTGGTCGGCTTGACCAAGGCATTGGCGCGCGACCTCGGTTCGCGCGGCATCACCGCCAACGTCGTTCATCCTGGCTCGACCGATACCGATATGAACCCCGCCAGTGGCCCGCACGCCGAGCACCAGCGACAGAAGATGGCGACGCCCCGCTTCGGCAAGGCTGAAGAAATCGCCGGCATGGTCGCCTGGCTGGCAGGTCCCGAAGGGCGCTTCGTGACAGGCGCCGCACTGACTATCGACGGCGGCGCCAACGCCTGACCCGTGCACTATTTCCCTGGAACCGGAGCGGACCCAATTCGCTTTAGTTGTCACGGTTTGTGAAACTGTTCTGCAACAGGAGAGCCGAAATTTATGGAAGCTTAACGAAATCGGTATGAATCGATGTGGTCGCGTCTTACATCCCGCCGTGCGGTGGGCGAGACCGTCAAGCGATGCGGAACGGGAGCCGGTTGCAGCCGGAGCGGGTGATCCATGAAATTCCTCGGAAACAAAGCAACCGTGATGCCGCTTGCGGTTGTAACGGTAATGCTGACCTTCGGCGTGCCGCAGGCGGACGCGCAAGGGCTTTTCGAGAGGCTTTTCGGCGGTGGTATCAGGCGCGCGCCCCAAGGTGATTTCCCTCCGCCGCCGAAGCACAGACCGAAGCCGAAAGAATTCGCTGGTGGTGGCACCAGGATCAACAGCCCGTCCTACTACA
>NZ_RZSX01001473.1:0-781 GCF_004023105.1 Mesorhizobium sp. M5C.F.Ca.IN.020.32.2.1
CCCGCCATGCTTTTATCGCGTTCTCGATCACACCGACATCGTTGTGCGGGACCTCGACCTTTTGCGCGCGTCCGGCGCGCGCGGCCTCGTGCACGCTCGCATGGACGAGCTCGTCCATGACGAGCAGGTCTTCCCACCGGGGCAGCGTGGTGAGCAAGGCGAAGTTGGCGACATAGCCGCTGCCGAAGAACAGAGCGCTCTCCGCGCCGAAGAAGCACGCTCCGGCCGCTTCCACCTGCTCGTGTTCAGGCGCATTGCCGCGCAGCAGGCGGGAGCCGGTTGCGCCGACGGGCGTGCCGGCCGCGACCGCCGCGGCGACTGCGCCAGCCAGCCGCGGCGAGGCGGCCAGGCCGAGATAATCGTTGGACGAGAAATCGAGTCCTGCCCGCGGCGACAGCGAACGCAGGCGGTTCTTGCGGGCGAGCCCGCGCAATTTCGTCTCGTACCGCAAGAGTGGGCCACTTGCCGTCATCCTTCGCTCAGCTCCATCGGCTTGATGCCGAGCCGGCTGAACAGTGCGCTGTCCTTGTCCTCTCCCGGGTTCTCGGCGGTGAGCAAGGTATCGCCGACGAAGATCGAGTTGGCGCCCGCGAAGAAGCACAGCGCCTGCATCTCGTCGCTCATCGCCGTCCTGCCGGCGGAGAGCCTGACATAGGACTTGGGCATCAGGATACGGGCGAGCGCGACCAGCCGCACGAACGCGATCGGATCGATGGGCTCTGCCTCAGAAAGCGGCGTGCCCTCGATCGGGATCAGCATGTTGATCGGCACGCTCTCAGGG
>NZ_RZSX01001474.1:0-780 GCF_004023105.1 Mesorhizobium sp. M5C.F.Ca.IN.020.32.2.1
GGCTTGTCGGCATCGATCGCCATTATGGCATCATCGCCATGCTGATCATCGTCGTCGGCATCGGCCGCGTCATCTACGGCCTGAAGGGCTGGGAATTCTACGTCTACAACTGGGTGTTCTGGGCAAAGATGGCGGCCTTCGTCACCGTCGGCCTGTTGTCGATTATCCCGACGGTCCGCTTTGTTTCCTGGAACAGGCAAGCCTCGGCCAGCCCCGGTTTTCAAGTGCCGGCGGCGCAACTTGCATCCGTTCGAACTTATGTCCGCGCCGAAGCTTTCATCTTCCTGCTGATCCCGGTCTTCGCCGCGGCGATGGCGCGCGGCTACGGCTACTGAATTTCGCCTACGGGTTCGAGCGGCGCAATTTCGACCAGCGGCGCCGGCACATTATTCGTCTTCTCCTCGGCCTTGCAGATGTCGGCGATCACACAGAGCGGGCAATCCGGTTTGCGCGCCTTGCAGACATAGCGCCCATGCAGAATCAGCCAGTGATGCGCATGGCGCATATATTCGTCCGGAATGATCCTCAATAGCCCCTGCTCGACCTGCTCCGGCGTTTTGCCGGGCGCCAGTCCCAGCCGATTGCCGATGCGGAAGATATGCGTGTCGACCGCCATCGTGTGCTGGCCGAAGGCCATGTTGAGCACGACATTGGCGGTCTTGCGCCCGAAAAAAGGAAGATTGAAAAGATGGTAGAGGTAGGAAGGAAAAGAGAAGAAATGGTAGAGGATAAGAGCTTAAGACAGCGCAATGACGTTCTTGGCCTTGTTGCGCCAAAGCC
>NZ_RZSX01001475.1:0-775 GCF_004023105.1 Mesorhizobium sp. M5C.F.Ca.IN.020.32.2.1
GGCGGGGCATTGGCGATCACGCGGACCGCGCGAGCCTTTTGGATTCCGGACTGCTCGGCGATGACGCGCAGGCAGTCCGCACTTTCGGCGCCCCAGGCTTGCCCCTTGCAGACAAAATCGATCTCCGGCATCGGCAGGCGCGCGGTCTTTGTCGTGGTCGGCGCGCCGTCGACGATATTTGCCGGCGGGTTCAGTGAAGCAAAGGCCGGACCAACCGTCGGCGCGAACGCCATGCCGACGAATGCGGCGGCGCCCAGCACCACGAACAGCGCCATCGGATGGTCGTTGGCGCGCCGGCGCAGCGCCAGCTTCGGCCGCCGATCATTGCGCTTGTAGGCAGTCTGGATTTTCGTATACATCGCCATTCCCTTCATTGATTTCTTTTTTCTGTTGAAACGAACTTAGCCGCACCCGGTAACGGACGAACGACGCACGCAATCTGACCGTGTAACAGATTTGAAACCGGAACTCGGGCAGTACCGGGCATATTCGGTCATGCGAGGGCGAGGGCGATCTTTGCCGGACTGTTTCATGCAGTCGCATGTTCACGGGATCAAATCACGCCGCCGCTGTGGCCCGGCGACGTCCGGTCGCCAGCTTGAGACGCCTCAGCTGCGACCCTGAGGCGCTTTTGATTATTGCGGATTAAATTCCGAGAGGATTTTCTGTGCAGCAATGCGCCCAGCCACGATTGCGCCTTCGACATAGCCCGGAAATGACGGAGACAATTCCGAGGATGCAAAATACACTGGCGGCGCGCCGGCCAGGAGGGTTT
>NZ_RZSX01001476.1:0-774 GCF_004023105.1 Mesorhizobium sp. M5C.F.Ca.IN.020.32.2.1
TGTTTGCAGCGCCAGCCGTGGTATCTTTCGTCATCTCTTCATTTCGCCCTTTTTCCCAGTACCCTGCCGCCCTTCAATACACGACGCAAAGCAGGCGGTCCCCTCGTCTGGTTGCCCGTCCCGACCTCAAACGCCGTCCTCTTATATAAGTTCCAAACCGTCGGAACTTTTTTGGAAAGCCGGCGTTTATGTTTTCAGGGCTAATTTCGGGGCTTGTAATCACCTTGGCCTGCAATCTATCCAATTACGTCAGAGGGAGACGTCCATCATGAGCCTGTCCGCAACCATCGCTCCGCACCTGCCGTTCCTGCGCCGCTTCTCGCGGGCTGTTTCCGGATCGCAGGAGAGTGGCGACGCGCTGGTCGCCGCGATGCTCGAAGCCATCATCGCCGACGTCGACATCTTTCCGGACGCGTCGAACGACCGCATCGCGCTCTACAAGGTATTCGCCAGGCTGTTCACCTCGGTCGCCATCCGCGTTCCGCAAGAACATCCGCAGTCGGCGTGGGAACAGCGCGCCGCCGCCAATCTAAACGCGATTTCACCCCGTCCCCGGCAGGCCTTCCTGCTGGTCGCCGTGGAAGGTTTCAGCGAAGACGAGGCGGCGGAGATTCTCGACGTCGACGATCAAGAATTCTCCGAACTCCTCGCCGAGGCCAGCAACGAGATTTCCCGCCAGGTGGCAACCGATGTGCTGATCATCGAGGACGAGCCGCTGATCGCCATGGACATCGAGCAAATGGTCGAAAGCCTGGGCCATCGTGTCGTCGGAAC
>NZ_RZSX01001477.1:0-773 GCF_004023105.1 Mesorhizobium sp. M5C.F.Ca.IN.020.32.2.1
GGTGCAGGATGGCGTGCTGAGGGCCGAACAGGGGCGCGGCACTTTCGTGCTTTCGCGCAAGCGGCTGTCCTATCCGATCGGCGCCCGCACCCGTTTTTCGGAGGGCTTGCAAGGGCAGGCGACGGAGCGCCGCAGCGTGCTGCTCGAATCGGCGGTCGAGCCGGCCAGCCGGCGCGTCGCCGAAGGGCTGGGGCTTGCCAAGGGTTCGAATGTCATGCGCCTTGAGACGCGCGGCGAAGCCGACGGCCAGCCGGTCTCGCGTGCCACCGGCTGGTTCGATGCGAAGCGCTTCGCAGGCATCGAGACCGCTATCGAGGAAACTGGATCGGTGACCGCATCGCTCCAGCGTTTCGGCATCAGTGACTATCTCAGGCAATCGACAGTGCTGTCGGCGCGCCACGCAGATGCCGCCGATCTCGCCGATCTCGATCTGCAGTCCGGCGCCATCGTGCTGGTCACGGTCGCCGTCAACGTCACGCCGGACGGCCAGCCGATCCAGTTCGCCGAAACGCGCTTTCCGGCTGAGCGCGTCGAGCTCAAATTGTCGGCGCGGTAGTTAGGTGCGCGTCTATCCCGGTCTCATCCGACCTGAATGACCGCCTTGATCAGGCCGGATTTCTCATGCGCCCAGCGGGCGAGGTCGCGCGGTGTGTCGCCAAGCGTCGTGCGATGGGTGACGAGCTTTGCCAGCGGCACCGCGCCGTCGCGGATCGAGGCGGCGACATGGTCGAAGTCGGCGCGCAGCGCGTTGCGGCTGCCGATCAGCGTCATCT
>NZ_RZSX01001478.1:0-773 GCF_004023105.1 Mesorhizobium sp. M5C.F.Ca.IN.020.32.2.1
GTCGTGGCGTTCGACATCCATCAGCTCGGCGACCCGCCAGACGATATTGTCCTCGAGTTCGTGCAATTCGCCATCGGCATAGACGATCTGCCACATCAGGCCGATGAAGGCTTTTCGCGCGTCCGGATCGAGCTGACGCTTCAAAACACTGGTGAAGGCGTAGAGGTCGATCGCCTCATTGTCGGCCCGCTCGCCGGCAGCGGCAAGCGCGTCGAGCTCGTCGCCGCTGATCGAATAGCTTTCCGCCAGCACCGCCTTGAACCGCTCCCATTCGGCATCCTGACGCACGCCGTCGGCACTCATCACATGGTAGAGAAGGGCGGACGCCGCAATGCGCGGATCATCGGCGTTGTTGCGGGCGCTGCCAGCTGCCGGCAGGTCCTTCAGAAACGACAGAACGCGTTCGAACATGTGATTCCTACTTCCCATCGGCCAAAACTATCAAGCTCAGCCGAATCAAAACAATCGAAACTTGCGTGGTGATTTTTGGTCTTGGTCGTCCGGATCGACGCCGGGATCGTCGGGCAGCCGCGCCAGTTCCTCCGCCGGTTCGACAGCTTCGGCATCCGGTGGCACCGCGGCAAACGCCGTGGCGTTGACCGGCGCAACATCGTCTTCGCCACTTTCCGAGGCCGCCGCGGCGGTCGGTCTTTCGGCCGAACCAGCGGGGTTCAGCTCGATCACATTTTCTTTTGCCGGCTCGATGGGCCCCGCAATCGTCGGCACTGCGGCGTCCGGCGCGTCCTCATCACTGTCGATGAGCTGGCCGAGCC
>NZ_RZSX01001479.1:0-772 GCF_004023105.1 Mesorhizobium sp. M5C.F.Ca.IN.020.32.2.1
GACCGAAGCATCGAAACCAGCAACATCGAGCGTGGTTTCAATGTTGCCGGCATGGGCATCCAGCAGTCCGCCGATCAGGAAGCGCGGCGACACCATATAGTCGTACCCAACGGTCAGTTCACCGTATACGCCTTCACCACCAATGCCGTTGAACGAGAAGCCAGGAACCAGATCGCTGCTGAGCTCGTGGACATTGGCGCCGGCGCCAACGCCAAATCCGACATAGATGCCACTCCAGTTGAAGGCCGACGTCTCGACGACCGGCACAACCGCGTCGGCGGCATGAGCAACCGATCCGAGCGCCAGGACGGAAACTGCGCCAAGAAGAAGAGATTTTGCTAATCGTTTGCTGGTCATTGCCCCTACCTTTTTGAAAAACCCACCAGCCGTCTAGCACCCGCCCATGCTGGCGGCTGTAACAAAAAAGCCACAGGAAAGACACATTGCAAGCAGGACGGGCAAAGCCGGTCAGCTAATCGCAAACCGTGAAATTTGCTTGTAGAAAAAGAGCCGCCGAGGGCGTCGGCGGCTCGGTTGGGAGAGGATTGAGCGGCGGGTTCAGGCGGCGAGAACGGCCTTTGGCTCGACCAACTCATAGCCGAGTGCTTCGGCCACCGCGCGGTTGGTGATCTTGCCCTTGTGGACATTCAGGCCGTTGCGCAAATGATGATCGTCGATCAGCGCCTTCAGGCCCTTGTCGGCGAGCTGCAGGCCGTAATGCAGCGTTGCGTTGTTGAGCGCGTGGGCCGAAGTGACCGGCACTGCACCCGGC
>NZ_RZSX01000147.1:0-9483 GCF_004023105.1 Mesorhizobium sp. M5C.F.Ca.IN.020.32.2.1
CCCCAATGTCCTTATCTATGAGCCGTTCAACGGCGGCTTGCGCCTGGTGGCCGTGGAATGGCTTGTTCCGCTGACGCCCGACACCAAGGAGCCGCCGAAACTCTTTGGACAGACGTTCCAGGGGCCGATGGAGGGGCATTATCCGCTTATTCCGACGGAATTCTACCATTACGATCTTCACGCCTGGCTGTTCAAGGACAACCCGCTCGGAATGTTCAGCCCGACAAACCCGGACGTGAAATGCGACAATTACGCGTTTCCCATGCCGGAGCAGCCGACCAAGATGGTCCCGGGGCCGATGTGATGGCGGCCTGAGCTACGGAGTCCGAACTAATCAGGAAGGACTGGCCTCGTTGTGAGGAAGGACCGACCTCGATTGTGATTATCCCAGGATGCTCCTGGGATAACATCCCGCCGAGCTTTCAAGACGTCTCGGGTGGAAAATGGTGCCCCTAGCCGGGATCGAACCAGCACTCCTTGCGGAACTCGATTTTGAGTCGAGCGCGTCTACCAATTCCGCCATAGGGGCTCAGGCCGGGCGGCCTGGATTGGCGCGGACTATACGGTTGGAGGCCTGTTCGTCAACTGGCCAATTCCCGACATGCGGCCTTCGCTCAACCCCAGCCTTCGATTTCGTGAAGCTGCGGCCATTGTGCGGCGCGAAAAATCTTTCTAGACAGGCAGCGCATTGAAGCGCGTCGCGTCTCGAGAGATTCATGTGGCGCGCTTTTGGTCTTTGTTTTTATGCATTGTTATCCCAAAACCGCTGCGCATTTGGGCGACGTGCATTAGGAGTGCCGATGCTTCGCGGACTTTACGACTGGACCTTGTCGCTGGCGGCCAAGAAATCCGCCGAGTGGTGGCTGGCCTTCATCGCTTTCGTCGAAAGCTCGGTGTTCCTAGTGCCGGCCGACGTGCTCTATCTGCCGATGGCGCTGTCGCGGCCGGATCGCGCCTATCGCTACGCGCTGGTCGCCACGCTGGCCTCCGTTCTGGGCGGCATCGCCGGCTGGTACATCGGCCACTATGCCTACGACACGATGGCGAAGCCGATCCTCGAATTCTACGGCAAATATGATGACTTCGAGGCGCTGCGCGTCTCGTCGGGCATCGGCTTCATCATCCTGATGCTGATCACTTCCGGCCTCGCCCATCTGCCGCCGATCAAGGTGGTGACGATCCTGTCCGGCGTTATCGGCGTCAACCTCCTGCTGTTCATCGTGCTGGCGATCGTGGCACGCGGCGCCCGCTTCCTGTTCCTCGCCTGGCTGCTGCGCCGCTATGGCGAACCGATCCGCGAGTTCATCGAAAAGCGCCTTGGCATGATCGCGGGCGCCGCCGCCGCTGCCCTGATTTCGCTCTATATCGTCGTCAAATACGCCTTCTAGCATGAGAAGTCCGGGCTAGTCCGGGCTAGTATGAGAAGTCCGGGCTAGAGCAAAGGTTGTTCAAATTGACCCATCCTTTGCTATGACGGGAATGGACGGTAGATCGATGACAGCGACCGTGAGTGCCGACACTGGACGCCAGCGCATGCGGACGGCGGTGTTTCTCGCCGTCGCCATGGCGGCCACCGTCGGCTCGGCGCTGGCCTTCCAGCACCTGGGCGGCTACATCCCGTGCAAGCTCTGCCTGGAGCAGCGCACCCCCTACTACACCGGCGTGCCGCTGATGCTGCTGGCGGTGCTGTCGTCGGCGCTGCGCTGGCCTACTTGGCTGACACGCGGCCTGCTGGCCGTCGGCGGCCTGCTGATGGCCTACGGCGTCTATCTCGGCGTCTATCATTCCGGCGTCGAATGGGCGTGGTGGCCGGGGCCGACCGATTGTGCGGCGGCTGCAGGACCGGTGGACACCGGCGGCAAGGGCGTGCTCGACGCGCTCGACAAATTCGTCCCGCCCTCCTGCGACAAGGCGGCACTGCGCATCCTCGGCCTGTCGCTGGCCGGCTGGAACGCCATCGCCAGTTTTGTCCTGGCCGTGGTCGCCTTCCGGGGTGCGTTTGCGCGCGATTAAATCTAGCGCGGCGCGAGATCGTCCAAGAATTCGGCAGGCTGAGTCGTATGGAGTGATTGTCGAGAACCGAAGCGCAGCGGACATTTGGTCCGTGAGCATCGGAAGCGCAGACAATCGCTTCAGACGGCCAGCCTCCCGAATTATCGGACGATCTCAAGGTTCGAGTTCGACATCCCAGTACAGATAATCCATCCAGCTTTCATGCAAATGGTTGGGCGGAAACAGGCGGCCGTTGTTGTGCAGATCATGCACCGTCGGCTGGTAGGGCTTCTGCAACGGCCACATCTTGGCGTGCGCCGGCATCATGCCACCCTTTCTCAGATTGCACGGCGAACAGGCGGCGACGACATTCTCCCACGTCGTCGCGCCGCCGCGATGGCGGGGAACGACATGGTCGAAGGTCAGATCCTCCGGCGTGCCACAATACTGGCACTGGAAACGGTCGCGCAGGAACACATTGAAGCGGGTGAAGGCTGGATGCCGCGATGGCTTCACATAGGCCTTCAGGCTGACGACGCTCGGCAGCTTCATCGAGAAGGTCGGCGACGACACGGCGTGCTCGTATTCGGCGACGATGTTCACCCGCTCGAGGAACACCGCCTTGATTGCGTCCTGCCACGACCAGAGCGACAGAGGATAATAGCTGAGCGGACGGTAATCCGCGTTCAGCACCAGTGCTGGAAGCCCATCCGGAGATACGGCAACCGTCACGTCATTGACCTCCTTGGTTCTAGAACCGATCGGCGCGGATACTGTAAGCCCGACATGACAGGGATGTGAAGCGGCTTGTCGATCAAACGCCACGCCAAAAGCGCCTGATTTCAATGCTTTTTTGCGAATTCAGGCCGGAGGCGCGGCGTCCCTGCCCTTCAATTCGCGATAATAGGCCCAGAAAAGCCGCGATGCGACACCTCGCCATGGGCTCCATGATTCGGCGAGTTGGATCAGTGTTTTCTCGGGCGGACGCGGGTCGATGCCGAGCGCGTGGCCGACCGCGCTCTGCAAGGCAACGTCGCGTGCCGGGAAGACATCGGGGTGGCCGGCGGCGAACAAAAGATAGACTTCCGCCGTCCACGGGCCGATGCCCGACACCTTGATCATCGCCGTGATCGCATCCGTGGCGTCGAGCAAGCAGAGATGATCGAGGTCGAGGCCGTCGACCACCGCCTGGGCCACGGCGACCAGGCCGCGCTGCTTCGGCCGCGACAGTCCGGCCTCGCGAAACATGGCTTCGTCGGCGGCAAGGATCGCTTGCGGCGTCAGCGGATCCACCAGTTTTGTCAGCCGCCCGAAGATGGCGTCGGCGCTGGCGCGGGAAACCTGCTGCGAGACGATGATCGAGGCAAGGCTTCTGAACCCCGGCTCGGAAAGCCGAAGCGGCACCTCGCCGGCCATGCCGCGCACCTTTTCAAGACGCGGGTCGAGCAGGCAGAGCGCGTCCAGCCCTCGCGAGATGTCGTCGAGCGTGGCGATGCGTTGCATGTCTGCTTGTTCCCGGCGCAAAATGGCAGATGTAATCAGGCGCAAAGTAGCAACTGGCGAAAGCGCCGCACAACCCGATTGCCGCCGAACGATGACACTCCTGACATTCCGCTTCGCACCGAGCCCGAATGGCGAACTGCATCTCGGCCATGCCTATTCGGCGCTGCTCAATCAAAAATTGGCGAGAGCAACCGGCGGGCGCCTGTTGCTGCGCATCGAGGACATCGACACGACGCGCTGCACGCCGGAATTCGAGGCCGGCATTTTTCGCGATCTGAAATGGCTCGGGCTTGGCTGGGAAGAACCGGTGCGCCGTCAGTCGGATCATTTCGCGGACTATCAGGCGGTGCTCGACCGGCTGATCATGGAAGAGCTCGTCTACCCGGCCTTCATGAGCCGTGGCGAAATCCGCGCCTTCATTGCCGCCAGCGAAAAGCGCGGGCGCGACTGGCCGCGCGACCCGGACGGCGTGCCGCTCTATCCCGCCGTCGACAAGGCAATGCCGATGAGGGAACGCCAGCGTCGGATTGCCGAAAATGCGCCTTTCGCCTGGCGGCTCGACGTCGATGCTGCGATGGCGCGCGTCGGGACGGACCTGTCATGGCTGGAATTTTCGGATGAGCGGCTTTCCGCAACACGCACGGTGCATGCTCGGCCGCAGGACTGGGGCGACGTGATCGTGGCGCGCCGTGAAATCCCGACCAGCTATCATCTCGCCGTCGTCGTCGATGACGCGCTGCAGGGCGTCAGCCATGTCGTGCGCGGCCAGGACCTCTATTCCGCCACCGGCGTGCAGCGCCTGCTCCAGGAGATCCTTGGCCTGCCGCAACCAAGCTACTTCCACCATCGTCTCGTCCTCGGCCCGGACGGACGAAAGCTGTCGAAGAGTCTTCGGGATACCGGCCTTGCCGCCTTGCGCGAGGCCGGCGCATCGCCGGCCGACGTCAGGCGGCTGATTGGGTTCTAGATCGGCGCATACGACCGCAAATATGAGCGCACCCTTCAATTCGGATGAGCCTATGGATCAACCGTTTGGTTTTGCTTGCTAGGTTGAACCGCATTACAGCAGTCGCGACACTCAACCCTCACCGATCACGCGGCAGCCTCCCGAAAATGCACAGCATCAAGCGGTTCATCCCCGCCTCCTTCGTCGTCCTGTGGGCGACCGGCTTCATCGGTGCGCGATACGCCATGCCCTGGGCGGAACCCTTCACCTTTCTCGCCGCCCGCTTCGTTCTGGCCGCCGTCCTCTTGGCCGGCTTGATGGCAGCACTCGGTTCCAGGCGGGCGACGCGTGCGGAAGCGCTCCACGCCACCGGCGCCGGCATCCTGATGCATGGCGTCTATCTCGGCGGCGTGTTCTGGGCCATCCACAGGGGCATGCCGGCCGGGCTTTCGGCCCTGATCGTCGGGCTGCAGCCGCTGATCACCGCGGTGATGGCCGGCCGATTTCTCGGCGAGGCCATCCTGCCGCGCCATTGGGCCGGTCTCGGCATCGGTCTGGTCGGTGTGGTCATCGTGCTCTGGCCGAAGCTCGGTGCGCTCGGCGGCGGCGTGACGGCCGAGACGCTGGCCGCCTCGCTTGTCTCGGTGCTCGGCATGAGCGCCGGCACGATCTGGCAGAAGCGCTTCGCCTCCGGCGGCGATCTCGTGGCGGCCACCAAATGGCAATATGTCGGCGGCGCATCGGTGATGGTCCTGGCCTCGCTCGCCTTCGAGTCGCGAACGGTTGTCGTCAACGGCGAGTTGATCTTCGCCATGGCATGGTTGGTGCTGGTGCTGTCGATCGGCGCCATCTTCCTGTTGATGGTGATGATCCGCGACGGCGAGATGTCGAAAGTCGCTTCGCTGTTCTATCTGGTCCCGGCCGTCACCGCGGTCATCGCCTGGGTATTGTTCGGCGAACAGTTGAACCTGGTCCAGATCGTCGGCATGGCGATCGCGACGCTCGGCGTCGGGCTGGCAACCGCTCAGCCGACCAAAGCATGATCCCGAACCGAAGGTCAGCGAAGCAAAAAGTGGGAACCGGTTTTCGGAAAAGATCATGCTCAACTAAGACTCAGCCGACTCTCGCGCGTGCCTCCAGATAGCGGCTGATCGCGGCATTGAGCTCACCGCCGAGGATGAAGATCGCCGACACGATGTAGAGGAAGACGACCGCGACCATGATCGAGGCAAGGCCGGCATAGGTCGTCACATACGACGAGAAACGGTCGAGATAGGCGGCGAAGATGGTCGACCCGATGAGCCAGGCAATCAGCGTGAAGATGATGCCCGGTATGATCGAGACGAAGCGGCGCTTGCCCGCAGGCAGCCAGTAATGCACCGCGAACAGCCCGCCGACGATGACGGCGGAGGCGATGATGTAACGCCACAGCGTGATCGTGCCCATATAGGGCTTTATCCATTCGAAATTGGCCTCGGCCAGCCGCCCCAGTAAGGGCGCGAAAACCACGAGCACGCTGATCACCAGAAAACCTGCCGTGGCGATCAAAACGAAGGCGATGCTCTGCACCCGTCGATAGATGATGCCGCGCGTTTCGGAAACGCGGTAGGCGCGGTTGAGCGAGGTGCGCAGCGCCTCGATACCGTTCGAGGCGAAGAAGGCGGCAAGCAGCACGCCATAGGTCAACAGGTCGCTGCGCTGCACGGTGAGCACGTTGAGCACTTCGCGCGCGATCGGCTTGGCGATCTGCTCGGGCCAGGTGTCGAATACGAGATGCACGGCGGTGTCGGCAAAAGCCTGTGCGCCGAGGAAGCTGGCCAGTGTCGTGGCGAAAATCAGAAAGGGGAAAAGCGCCATCAGCGCCGTGATCGCCAGATGACTGGCCATCGCCCAGCCATCGTCCGCATCGAAATGGCCGAACGCGTCATAAAGTACGCGTTTGAGGGCTACGATCTTCCGCAACAAGAACCGCGTTCCCTTCGATTGTCTCGACGCCGCGAATATGGGAAGGGATTGCTGCAAATGGCAAGCCTAGGTCAAACCACGCTTCCTCCCGGAGAAGAGTTGCGCACCATCATCGTCACCGGTGCTTCTTCCGGGATAGGCGCCTATTGCGCGCGAGCGCTGAAGGCGGAAGGCTGGCAGGTCTTCGCGACGGCGCGCAAGCCAGAGGACATCGCTGCCCTCGAGGCCGCTGGCATCGAGGCTTTCTATCTGGACTACCGCGAACCTGGATCCATCGAGACGCTGGTGGCGTCGGTGCTGGAACGGACGGACGGACGGCTCGATGCCCTGTTCAACAATGGCGCCTACGCCCAGCCCGGCGCCGTCGAGGACCTGCCGGTCGCAGCACTCAGGGAGCAATTCGAGGCGAATGTCTTCGGCTGGCATGACCTCACCCGCCGTGTCGTGCCGGTGATGCGCCGCCAGGGCCATGGCCGTCTCGTCCATTGCTCCTCGATCCTCGGCCTGGCGCCGCTGCCCTTTCGCGGCGCCTATTCGGCGTCCAAGCACGCGATCGAAGGGCTGATGCTGTGCATGCATCAGGAACTCCAGGGCAGCGGCATCCATGTCTCGCTGATCGAGCCGGGGCCGGTAACATCGAAGATCGCCAGCAACGGCCTTGGGTGGTTTCTCAGGAATATCGACCGTGAGAATTCCGTCCACCGTCTTGCCTACGAGGCGCAACTGCAAAGGCTGCAGGCCGGCGGCAGCACGTCACGGCTGAAGCCTGGGCCGGAGGTGGTTCATGCGGCCTTGCGCCATGCGCTTCTGTCGCGGCGCCCGCGTCCGCATTATGTGGTAACGGTGCCGGCCAGGATCGGCGTTATCCTCAAACGCGTCCTGCCGGCATCAATGCTCTACCGCCTGCTTGCCAAACGCGCCTGAACGCAATCGACTGGAAACACACTATGGCAACCGTTTTCAACATCCTCGCTGTCCTCGTCATGGTCGCCGTGGTGATCGTGCTGATCCGCGGCCTCATCAACATGATGCGCGGCGGCTCCCCCATGACCTCCAACAAGCTGATGCAGACCCGCGTGCTGCTGCAGTTCGTGGCATTGGTGCTGATCATGCTGGCGGTGTATTTCACCCGCAAGTGACGAGGGTAGCGATTTCGGGAGGCAGAGCGTGGTCAAGCTCAACAAGATCTACACCCGCACCGGCGACGACGGCACCACCGGCCTTGGCACCGGTGAACGGCGGCTGAAATCCGATCTGCGCATTGACGCCTATGGCACGATCGACGAAGCCAATGCCTGCATCGGCATGGCCCGCATTCATACCGCAGCAACCCATCCGGGGATCGACGCGATGCTCGGCCGCATCCAGAACGACCTTTTCGACCTCGGCGCCGATCTGGCGATGCCGGACGACGGCAAGCCGCTCGGCTATGAGCCGCTGCGCATCACCGCTGTGCAGACCGACCGTGTCGAAAAGGACATTGACCTGCTCAACAAGGACCTGCAGCCGCTCAAATCCTTCGTGCTGAACGGCGGCACGGCGGCGGCGGCGGCCCTTCACCTTGCCCGCACGGTGGCACGGCGGGCCGAGCGCATCATGGTGGCTTTGACGCAGGACCCAAGCGAGCCTGTCAACCGCGAGGCGATAAGATACATCAACCGCGTGTCGGACTTTCTGTTCGTCGCCGCACGCGCGGTCAATGACAATGGAAACGCCGACGTGCTATGGGTTCCCGGCAAGAACCGCTGAATCTGCCGAGGCGGGAGGGGGTCCGATGTTCATCCCGCTTTATGACACCAACCGGCTGCGCCACATCAAGCAGCAATATGTGACGATCGGCCTGATCGCGTTCAACACGCTGATCTACTTCGCCACCGCGCTTGGCGGCGAGCAGTTCACCAACGCTGCTGTGCTGGGCCTGGGCTTCATCCCGTCCGTCGTCCACGACAGCGTCGAACTGGCTCCGCAGTTTGTCGTGATCCCGGAGAGCCTGAGCTACGTCACCTATTCCTTCCTGCATGCCGATATTTTTCACCTCGGCGGCAACATGCTGTTCCTCTGGGTGTTCGGCGACAATGTCGAGGACGCGCTCGGTCATGTACGCTTTCTCATCTTCTACCTGCTGTGCGCCATCGCCGGCGCCTTCTTCCAAGGCCTGATCGCGTGGGACTCGCAGGTTCCGCTGATTGGTGCCTCGGGCGCCATCGCCGGCGTGGTCGCCGCCTATCTGATCCTCTACCCCAGGGTGAAGGTATGGGTGCTGGCCTTCGCCCGCATCCCGCTGCGGATCCCGGCCTTCATCCCGCTCATCCTGTGGATCCTGTTCCAGATCGTGATGTTCGCCGCCGGTGGCGAGGATCAGATTTCCTGGGCCTGCCATGTCGGCGGCATCATCGCCGGGGCCGTGCTGGTGCTCATTTTGCGCAATCGCGCCGTACCACTGCTTGCCGGTGCTGAGGAAGAGGCAGTGGTGGTCGCCGGCCAGGTGCCTGTTGCCGCAGAGCCGGCGTCAAGCGACCCGCAACCGGCGCAGGCGGCGCCGCGCTGGGGACGGGGAAGCGCGTCCAGTCCGGACTGAACCGATTTGAGTGCGTCACGGATAATTTGGGCGCGCCTCGGATATTGACGTGCGGGGTCGCCGCAACTACGGAAGCTTTCCCACAATGCATGTCGCGCAAAAGTGTGCAGCGGTTTTGCGATAACGACATGCATAAAACAACAACCTAAAGCGCGTCGCGCGAGGCCGGTCAAACGCGACGCGCTTTAGGCGGTCGGACACTAGAATTCCGTCCGGAATGTCGGCTTTCGACAACTCTGAAGAGGCGTGCGCTGCTATAGCGCGCCCAATTACCTTGAAAGAGGTGGCTATCGTGAAAGAGGTGACAGGCAAATGAAGATCCTTGTGCCCGTGAAGCGGGTTGTGGATGCGAATGTGAAGGTTCGTGTGAAAGCTGACGGTTCGGCGGTGGAACTCGCCAACGTCAAGATGGCGATGAACCCGTTCGACGAGATCGCGGTCGAAGAGGCGATCCGGCTGAAAGAGGCCGGCAAGGCGGAAGAGATCATCGTTGTCTCGA
>NZ_RZSX01001480.1:0-765 GCF_004023105.1 Mesorhizobium sp. M5C.F.Ca.IN.020.32.2.1
GTTGCGGACCGTTGGCGGTGGCTGCCTGCTTCATCGCGATCCCCAATTTTCGGCCGCCTGTCGCAAGATGTCCCATGGCCGTCCCCTGGGACGTCCCCTCTTGGGGTGTCCTTAGGCGGCACACGTGGCGCGCACGGCTCTTGCAACGGCGCCTATCGAACACCACTGTGCGATTTTATGGTAAATGGAAGGTAAAGATGGGTCCGGTCGAACACACACTCTTTGCATTTATGGTTGGGCTGACGGCGTGCGGCCTGGCCGGATCGGCGATGGAGCTGATGTCAGGCCGCCGGCTTGCCTTCGTCGAGCCCTATGTGTCGCCGGCGCATGTGCTGCGCTCGCTCGCCGCGACGGCCTGCGCCGGACCCTTGATGTTCGCCAACGAAGCCCTCGACGCCTGGCGGCAAGGCCGCATTTCCGCTCGGGCGCTGATCTCCTGCGGTTGCACCGCGACCGTCTGGGCATTGGCGTTGGGCGTCGTGCTGATCGACATTGCATCCGTTGCGGGCATGCTCCTAGGTTCGGCTGACTTTTCATTGTGAGACGAATCGGGAGATCGAAATGCCGCTCTACGCGATCGACGCAAAAGCCCCCGTTTTCGAGGACGCGGACAGCAACTGGATCGCGCTCGACGCCACCCTGATCGGCGACGTACAGATCGGCCGCAATGCAGGCTTCTGGTTCGGCGTCGTCATTCGCGGCGACAACGAGCCGATCATCATCGGCGCCGATACCAATGTGCAGGAACACACGGTCATGCACACC
>NZ_RZSX01001481.1:0-764 GCF_004023105.1 Mesorhizobium sp. M5C.F.Ca.IN.020.32.2.1
GTGCTGATGAACCCGCCATTCTCGGTCATGGCAAATGTCGAAGGGCGTGTCGCCGATGCGGCCTGGCGGCACATCGCCTCGGCCCTTGCGCGCCTGGCACCCGGCGGACGGCTGGTGACGATCACCGGCGCGAACTTCGCCCCCGACAATCCGGCCTGGACCTCGACCTTCACCCGCCTGCAGGAACGCGGCCGCGTCGTCTTCTCCGCGGCAATAGACGGCGCCGTCTACGCCAAGCACGGCACCACCTTCCCGACGCGCCTCACCGTCATCGACAGGCTGCCGGCGGACGAGCCCACCGTCTTCCCGGTCGCCCTGGGGGTGGCGCCCGACGCAATCACGCTGCTCACATGGATCGGGGAACAGCTTCCGGCGCGGCCGCCGGTGACGATGCCCGCCATGGCCAGGCCGGCGCCGGCGGCCGGCGCGCCTCGCACCGTGCGCGGCTATCTCGCCCGCACGGCCAGAAGCACGCCGCGGACCTCGATCGTCGAACCGGAGGGCGTCGACCTCGCCTACGAGGCCGTCGACTGGAAGGTCGCCGATGACAGTCACATCACCGACGCCATCTATGAGGACTATCGCCTTCAGGCGATCCGTATTCCCGGCTCTCAGGCTCACCCGACCCAGCTCGTGCAATCGGCGGCGATGGCGAGCGTTGCGCCGCCCAAGCCGAGTTACCGGCCGCGCCTGCCGCGGAACGTTCTCGACCTGCTGTCGGACGCGCAGCTCGAGACCGTCATCTACGCGGGCGAGGCCCACTC
>NZ_RZSX01001482.1:0-762 GCF_004023105.1 Mesorhizobium sp. M5C.F.Ca.IN.020.32.2.1
TAGATATGCAAGGCAAAGACGATGAACAGCGCTTTCGCCCAGCCGACGCGAAGTCTCGACACAAGCAGCGCGAAAACGAACAGTAGGATACCCACTTCCTGGAACGGTTGATCCGAGGCGTCGAATGGTTTCCACTCGATAATCAAGGGAACCGCTTCGTTGCCATAGGCTACCGTGAAAGTGGCAAGGATGGCCTTGATGCCGTAGGGATTGATCAAGCTGACCACCGGGCAAAGCAGTCCGAAGGCAACCCATTTGCCAAGGAGTACGGGGTTGGACAGGCGGGTTCGCACAAGAACATCGAGGCCGGCGAAAGCCGCAATGACGAAGCCGATGGTAAAGGTCGCGTGGAGATTGGCCCACAGGACAAGCAGGGCAAGTAGCCACAGAGGCGGTCTCTGTTCATAGCGCGCTGCGCGGAAAAGCGTTGCGGTCCAGATCACGATGATGGGCAAGGTGAAGATGTGTGGACGCGCGGTGAAGATCGGGGAGATCAAGGCCGCCGCAAACAAGGCCAGTCCCACTGCCGCCGTCGGTCTCAACCAGGTGCTGAGACACCATGACAGCAGCGCCGCTGTCAGGGCGATGGTTGAGATGATCAGCAGCGCCACGCCGTTCCAGCCGCCTGTCGTGTAGGCGTGTGCGAGGAGAACCTGTCCAAGCCATTCCTTGGCGATCCACGGCTGGCCGGCGAAAGTATGAGAATAGCTGTCGACAAGCGGGAACGTACGATTTGCCAGCAGATCGAGCCCCACCTTGACC
>NZ_RZSX01001483.1:0-760 GCF_004023105.1 Mesorhizobium sp. M5C.F.Ca.IN.020.32.2.1
GCCTGTTGGTACGCCCGTCCTTTTCGAACAGCGGCTTGCCGATCCGCTCCTCCAGCCGGCGCATCTGCATGGACACCGCCGACTGAGTCCGATGCACCTCTTCTGCCGCGCGGGTAAAGCTGCCGGTGTCGACAATCGTGACGAAGGTCTGCAACTGATCGAGATCGAGTGGCGCTTTCATCGGTCCAATCCATCACTGCTGTTGATGCTAAAGATTAGAAACATTCGTTGGATTAATCAATCGAACGATGGCAAATTTACGGTTGTCCACATTAAGGCAATGCATGTCACTTAAAAGTGGTCGCCGGTTTTAGGACGAGGACATGCATCTTCTAAGTGAATCGGGACCGGAACGGCCGCTGTTGCCAGCGCCGATCACCTGTCTGGTCCGTTCGAATGAAGGAGACTGACATGGCTACGTTTGATTTCGCCACCGAGACTTCGCGCATTACGTCGCGTCCGGCTATTGCGACGCGCGTAGTCAACACCATCTCCAACGTCTATCGCGCCTGGAAAAACCGCCGCGCCTTCTATCGCCTTGGCGAGATGTCGGACTCCGAACTCGCCGACATCGGCTTGACGCGCGCCGATCTCCACGTCGCCATCGAGGTGCCGTTCGGCCGCGATCCAACCGAGAGGCTTCGAATCATCGCGGCCGATCGCACAGACACGATAGAGGGTATTGCCCGCAAGTTGGCATGATCGCGTTGTTGCGTGCCCTTTCGCGTGCTTTGCGCGTCTAGGGCGCACGGCGCTTGGA
>NZ_RZSX01001484.1:0-760 GCF_004023105.1 Mesorhizobium sp. M5C.F.Ca.IN.020.32.2.1
CTGTTAACCTGAGAATGTGCTGCTCGAGGAAATTGCACGAGGAGGGGCAATCTCAAGTTAGGAGACGTCGAAGGAGGCTCCGATCCAGCCGCTCGCTCTCTACGGCGCTGTTTAGGGCGCGCTCGCGAGCGGCTTCCGTTGCCGCCGAGCTACGACACCTCTGGGGACAGGACCCGGCGCTAGTTGTGAAGACCTATCGCTTGGCACCCGTGATAAACGGCTGCTTCGGGTGGGACCTTGCCGTTCGCATCATCTGCTGGAAGGAAGGGTCGCGCGCGCACTCAGAGCTGCGGCTTGCGCGCGGCCCAATCATATTCACATTTTGTTTACCAAACGTGAATTGCCGTGAACCCGCCCCTATATCCTGAGGTAAAGCGCAGAGGCGTGGGCGGGTAGCGTGAACATCCTAGACAAGTATGCGCTCAAGGCGCGTCTATTTCCTGCATTGTTGACCCTCGTGCCCGCGCTGGCTCTGGCATTCTTCGCGGTTTCATGGACCTCGATTGGGCCCTCGCAGGCGTTCACTGCCGTTGCGATCGCCGTTCTATTTTTCTTTTTTTCTGACCTAGCCCGGCGTGCTGGAAAGCGGGTTGAACCGAAGGTGTTCGCGGCGATGGGCGGGATACCGAGCGTGACGCTCCTGAGGCACAGAGACCGGACTATCGATAGCAAGACCAAGGCCCGCTACGTCGATTTCTTAGCCAGCAAGCTCGGCGAAAGCGCGCCGACAAGGGAGCAAGAAATCGAGGAACCTGGGGAT
>NZ_RZSX01001485.1:0-758 GCF_004023105.1 Mesorhizobium sp. M5C.F.Ca.IN.020.32.2.1
TCACTGTTGCCTCCATCGGCTCAAAATCCGTGAGCGACAACTTTTAGCTGAAATTTCGATCGGCGTCTTCGTCGCGTCTTGGGCGGCTTCAGCCCTAGTCGGACAGAACCGCGACACCGAGAAGTGCCGCCTTTTTGGTTATCAGCCCCGCCAGATCCGCGTCCGAGCGCTCCGTTCCAGTTCGCTCACGCACCGCTGCAATCAACTCCTTCATCGACAACAGGGCAGTGCCCCGTTCAGCAAGCAGCTTGTCGACAGATGCGGCCACATTGCGTGACTCGACATGCGGCAACATGGAAGCTCCTTCCCGCGACAAGACGATCAACGGCCGGCGGCCTGCCGGCGAGCCGCCGCTCCCTCTTGCGTCTTCCCGAGAGAGCGGCGGGTGAAGGTCAGTCGATGACCTGCACGATCCTGCGGGTGCCGGGGTCGACCAGCACGGTGCGATCGTCGACGACTACGTATCTGTACTCGACGTCGGGAACCTCGTGAAGTTCAACCGTGTCGGGCAAAGTGGAACCGACATTGAGCTCCACTCCCAAAAGGCTGATCGACGCCAGCGGGTGCTTCTGCACATATTCGCGGACGACTGTCTGCTGCTCGGGCGTGATAATCACCTGGTCTGCGGTGGCCACGCCGATACCGGCGAGCAGAACCAGCCCGGCGGCGGCAGGAACAAGGTGGATTTTCATCGTCTTCTCCTGTCTGGTTTGCGGCTCCGCCTTCCACAGTCGGGAACGGCAGGCCCAGATTGCAAA
>NZ_RZSX01001486.1:0-757 GCF_004023105.1 Mesorhizobium sp. M5C.F.Ca.IN.020.32.2.1
ATTCAGAGCCCGATGACTCGGGACTGCATGGTCAAGGTATGAGGCCCAGAACGACTGCCCCGGTGAACACGAACGCAAGGGCAAAGATGAGATAGGCAAAGGCGCCCGCATAGGCCGGCCGCCAGGTCTGGTCAGAACCGAGCCTTTGGCCTTTGCGGGCAGTCCGGGCGTTCTGGAAATAGGACATATCGACCTCCGTCTCGGTGGTTAATCTATAAAATCAGTAGACTTTGTCGAGTGCTATTTTCCAGCGATCCTTGGAATATTTTTCTCAAACCGGAGGACAATTTGGTTTGTTTGCTGCTTAGCGCGGCACTTCCAAGCCCGATGGCAAAACGCCAGGCTCGTGCGGGCGGAGGGACAGGGATGGGCGGAGCGGCCGCCTATTTGGCGGGCGGCCTGTAAGCTTCCAGGCCAAACAGCATCAGCACGAGCGACACCAGGAAGAACCCAACCGCCACGCCAAGCGCGATCTTGGCGTAGAGTTTATAAACGTCGCCCATGATGGTGCCGAACACCCGCCGCGCCGGACCATCGGCTGGGCGCGATTTCTCATCGAGGTAGAGCCAGACTTCGGTGTGCTTGGGATCCTTGCCGGCTGCGGTCATAGCTTTCCACATCAGGGCCAGAACCATGGTCAGCGTGAGGAACGCGCCGGAGCGGAATGCGGACACCGGGCTGAAGGAGAAGCCGACCATGACACAGCCGATGGCAAGCGATCCGAACATTACGGCGCGCCCGATGCACTCCACAGCAA
>NZ_RZSX01001487.1:0-757 GCF_004023105.1 Mesorhizobium sp. M5C.F.Ca.IN.020.32.2.1
CCCTTCGTGCTGTTCACCAATTTCGGGCCGGCCGCTCTCGAATTCGAAATCCGTGTGTTCCTGGCCGACGTCATGAATGGCAACATCGTACAGAACGACATCCGGTTTGCCGTCCTCGATGAGTTCGCGGATCAGCATATCGAAATTCCGTCGGCGCCGCGCGCCGTCGTCGAGACCAAAAAGCATGACGCATGGCCGATCGACGATGACCAGATCGAGGCTGAATTCGTCGAGAAGGAGCGCGCGGCGGCCGAAGCCGCGGCCGAGACGAAACGCCTGGCCAGATCCGGGCGCAAGACCCGCAAGCCGGATCCCGATTAGGGTAATATTGATATCCAGGTATCACCGGCTTTCGACACAGCGAAAGCAATTGCGGCATGAATGCGGCATTCAGTTGCCGTTCAGCTTGCATCTCATATAAGCTCACATGCAAAGGGCGAGAATGCCTTGCGAAATGCAAACAGAGGCGGTGGAAACACCGATATTGCAAATGTGGAAGTCTCTCGTCGCCGCCATCGCTTTTCTTGCCGTGGGCGGTTCAGCCTTCGGCGCCAGCGCGACCAACAAGGACGCCGAGACCCGCACACTCGTCGTGACCGAAGGCGGTGGCAAGACGGAGCTGGCGCTGGCCGCCGGCGAAACCGCGGAATTCTGCCCGACCGGCTGTTTCGTTACCATGCCGAATGGCGACCTCGAGGCGCTGACCGGTTCGGAAACGATCGAAATCTCGGGCGGCGTCGCCCGTATCAAGTAGCCG
>NZ_RZSX01001488.1:0-748 GCF_004023105.1 Mesorhizobium sp. M5C.F.Ca.IN.020.32.2.1
AAACTGCCGAGCCCGCGCTTGCCCAAAATGATGTCGATATGCTGCTGCTCGGTCATGCCAAAGCCAGGCCTGTCGCCAACACCGAGCCGCTTGCCGAGTTCCTCGATGACGAAATGGTTGGTGCGCGGCCCTTCCGGCGGGTCGATCAGCTTCGGACCGAGCGTGATGTGCTGGTTGCCGCCGCCCTTGTAGACATCGTCATGCTCGAGGAACATCGTCGCCGGCAGCACGACATCGGCGAGTTTTGCGGTGTCGGTCATGAACTGCTCGTGCACGCAGGAAAACAGGTCGTCGCGCAGAAAGCCCTGCTTCACCAGCCGCTGCTCCGGCGCGACATTGACCGGATTGGTGTTCTGGATCAGCAGCGCCGTCACCGGCGGGCCGCCATAAAGCGCATCCGCCGCCCCGGTCAGCACCGGGCCGATGCGCGAATGGTCGAGATGGCGGATCGCGGGGTCGCGCATCCGCGTGCCTTCCAGCAGTTCCTGGTTCAGCTTGAAGATACCCGAATTGGAATGGAAGGCGCCGCCGCCCTCATATTGCCAGCAGCCGGTGACCGCGGCGATCGAGGCTGCGGCATGCATGTTGACCGAGCCGTTGCGCTGGCGCGAGAAGCCGTAGCCGAGGCGGAAATAGGTTTTCTTCGTCGTTCCGACGAGACGGGCAAAGGCCTCGATCTCGTCGAGGGAAAGCCCGGTAATGTCAGCCGCCCATTGCGGCGTCCTCGTCCGAAGATGCGCTTCCAGAC
>NZ_RZSX01001489.1:0-747 GCF_004023105.1 Mesorhizobium sp. M5C.F.Ca.IN.020.32.2.1
ACGATGATCGGACCGTCGGCACCGATCAGATCGAGGCAGGTCGCGGTCATCAGCGCCAGGTAGAACGAGATGGCGGCAAAGCGCTGACCGTTGTTGATGCCGTCGGCGTCGAGCCATGCGGCGGTGTGATGCGGGAACGGCCCCGAACCTTGTTGGGTCGAAGGCAGCAGGGATGTCTTCCCAGCGAGCACTGTGGCGGCATCCTCTTCGGTCCAGCCTTCCGATTGGCCTTCCGTCAGCCGTGAAAATTCGCGACCCCCCATGAAGCGCGCCGATGGCACCGGATCACCGAGCGCATTCACGTTGACCAGCGTGTCGCGCGCCGGATCGAGCGCGATCTTGTTGCCGCCGACGGCCATCGACACCACCCAGGTGCCGGTCGAGACGACCGAGAAGGGCGGTCTGTCGGACAGGAGATGCGGCAGCAGCGAGGCATTCGAATCATGCAAGCCGCAAAACACCGGCGTCTGCGGATCGAGCCCGGTTCCCTTGGCAAGGGCGGGCAAGATTGGGCCAAGGCGGTCCTTGGCCGGCCGCACCGGCGCCATCAGGCCGCGCCATTGCATCCGGTCGACGAGTGACGAAAAATCTGCTTTCCATGGGCTCCACAGATCGGTGTGGCAGCCGAGCGAGGTCACCTCGTTGGCGGCGACGCCGGTGAGGCGAAAAGCCCAGTATTGCGGATACATCAGGATCGCGGCGGCCTCGGCGAACTCCGCCGGGAAGTTCCTCTGCTGCCAGAAGAAC
>NZ_RZSX01000148.1:0-9461 GCF_004023105.1 Mesorhizobium sp. M5C.F.Ca.IN.020.32.2.1
GCCTTCATCATGGCCGGCGACGTACGGCTGCTGTTCACCGATGGCCTGCCGGCCGGCACCGTCTATCTCGACATATCGGGCCTCGACGATTTCTACGCCTCGGCAAAAGCCGCCGGTGTCCCCTTCACCGCGCCGCCGATGCTCGTCCATCGCGACACCGAGGGCCTGTTCGGGCCGGCGGGGGAAAGCGAATGGATGGCCTTCCTAAAGGACCCGGCAGGCAATACGATCGGCCTCGTCGAACGTCATCCGCCGGAACAGCAATGAGGCCGTCATGAAAATCGTCACCTGGAACATCAACGGCGTTCGGGCCCGCATCGGCAATTTGACCCATTGGCTGACGGAAAGCGCGCCTGATATCGCCTGCCTGCAGGAGATCAAGACTGTCGACGAGCAGTTTCCGCGCGCGGAGATCGAGGCGCTCGGCTACAACGTTGAAATATATGGCCAAAAAGGTTTTAACGGCGTCGCCATCCTGTCGAAGCTGCGCTTCGACGAGGTCATCAGAGGCTTGCCGGGTGACGCCACCGACGAGCAGGCGCGTTTCATCGAGGGCGTGTTCTCGACCGACAAGGGCGCGTTGCGCGTTGCCTCGCTCTACTTGCCGAACGGCAACCCGATCAATGACGAGAAGAAGTTCTCCTACAAGCTTTCCTGGATGGCGCGGCTGGAGCGCTGGGCCGAGGAACGGCTCATGCTCGAAGAGGCGCTGGTGCTGGCCGGGGATTACAATGTCATCCCCGAATACATCGACGCGAAATTCCCGGAGAACTGGCTGAGCGACGCGCTGTTCCAGCCGCAGACGAGGCAGGCGTTCCGCCGGCTGAAGAATCTCGGCTTCACCGAAGCGGTGCGCGCGGTCACCGACGGGCCGGACATCTTTACTTTCTGGGATTATCAGGCCGGTGCCTGGCAGAAGAACAACGGCATCCGCATCGATCACTTGCTGCTCTCGCCCGAAGCCGCCAACCGCTTTTCCTCGGCCTCGATCGAAAAGCATGTGCGGGCCTGGGAAAAACCCTCCGACCATGTGCCGGTGGCCGTCGAACTGGCTTTCGCGCCAATCTGATCATTTCGGGGCTCGGACCGCCGGATTCCCGGTTGATGGACCGTCATATCGCCACAATCGGGGTTTCCGCTGCAATCCGGGTTCGGCCGGGGTTCAAGATGACGATCAGATTTGCGCTTTGCCCATGTGCCGCCGCGCTCGCCCTCGCGGCGACGCCGGCGTTTGCCGATCCTGAATGCCTGGCCAACGGAAAATCATTCCAGATCGGCCAGGTCGCCTGTCTGACGCTGTCCGGCCGGAGCCACCTCGCCCGCTGCGATATGGTGCTCAACAACACGTCATGGACAAAGATTCGGGACGAATGCCCGCGAACGACGCCGGCGCCGTCGGCCACGCCAATTTCAACACCTGAGTCCGGTCTCGTTCCGACGGAACCCACCGAGAACTGATCTTCCGACTTGATTTTCGAAGTAGCCAGTCCTCCGACTTATTGCCTTCCTCACTATCGGCTTCGTGGCTACTGGCTTCTTGGCTACTGGTCGCCGCCGCCCTTGGTGAGGATGTCGTCGGCCAGCGAAATCGCGGTGCGGCGGTCGGCCTCGCCCGCGGCGGCAAACGCCTCTTCCTGCATGCCGCGTATCCATGGCTGGTCGGAAGGTGAGGCCCGTTCGAGCGCCGCGGTCATCATCGCCAGCCCCCGAACGATCTTACCGCTCTGGAAAAGCAGATGGCCGAGCGTTGCCTGCGCGCCGGCATGGCCCTTTTCCGCGGCGAGTTGGAACCAGCGTCCGGCCTGCTTGATGCTGGCCTTGACGCCGCCCTTGCCATTCAGGAAGATCTGGCCCATCTCGAACTGGGCATTCGGGTTGCGGTAATTGGCGGCGGCGCGCATGTAATATTCCTGGGCCGCCACCTCGTTCTCTGTGATAGGGCTGCCGGGGATGCCCTTCCTCAAATAGTCGCCGAGCGCCACGAGCGCGTCCGACACATAGCTCTCTTCCGGCGAACCGGGCTCGACGTCCTGGTCGGCAATCTCGCTGAAGAACTTGAACGCCGCGTAGTCGTCGCGCTCCACGCCGTCACCCTCGGCATACATACGCGCAAGCTTCCAGGTGGCGCCGATCTGGCCGTTTTCGGCCGCGTATTTGTAGGCCTCCGCGGCCTGTTCCTTGCGGCCGTTCTTATAGGCGGAGAAGCCGAACTGAAACACCGCCCACGGGCTGGACTGCGGCTTCACGCCGGTCTTGTCGTCGAACACCTTATCGTCGAAGGCCATGGCCTGGCCCGCGGCGCCCAAGGTCGCGCCAAAAGTGGCGATAGCGACCAGTGCCGAAAAGACAGACAACCTCAGCAACTCAGATATCCGCATAACAATGTGTTTCTTTCGCACCTCCGGGATGGGTGACCGCGCCGTCGCGGGCAGGCCCCACCGTTTGTGCATATTTCCAGATCGCGCCCGACTGAGAGTCGGTCGCGCGGGCCTTCCAGGCCTTTGCCCTAGCCGCCAGTTCGGTGTCGGACAGCGCCACCTCGATTGTGCCGTTCACCGCGTCGATCGAGATCAAATCGCCATCCCTGAGCAGCCCGATCGGACCACCCACGGCGGCTTCCGGCCCGACATGGCCGATGCAGAAGCCGCGTGTCGCGCCCGAAAAACGTCCGTCGGTGATGAGAGCCACCTTGCCGCCCATGCCCTGGCCATAGAGCGCCGCCGTCGTCGATAGCATTTCGCGCATGCCCGGACCGCCGCGCGGACCCTCGTAGCGGATGACGAGGACCTCGCCTTCGCTGTAGCTGCGATCCGTAACCGCCTCGAAACATTCCTCCTCCGAATCGAAACAGCGCGCCGGACCAGAGAATTTCAGCTCCGACATGCCCGCGACCTTCACGATCGCGCCTTCGGGGGCAAGGTTTCCCTTCAAGCCCACGACGCCACCCGTTTGGGTGATCGGTCGGTTGGCGGGACGGACCACATCCTGGCTATCATTCCAGGCTACGTGCTCCATATTTTCGGCTAAAGTGCGGCCGGTCACCGTCAGGCAGTCGCCGTGCAGATAGCCGTGGTCGAGCAACGTCTTCATCAAGAGCGGAATGCCGCCGGCCTCGAACATGTCCTTGGCGACATATTTGCCGCCCGGCTTCAGGTCGGCGATGTAGGGCGTCTTCTCGAAGATCCTGGCTACATCGAAGAGGTCGAACTTTATCCCGGCCTCATGCGCGATCGCCGGCAAATGCAGCGCTGCGTTGGTCGAGCCGCCGGTGGCCGAGACCACGGTCGCCGCATTCTCCAGCGCCTTCAGCGTGACGATGTCGCGCGGGCGGATATTCTTTGCGATCAGCTCCATGATCTTTTCGCCGGAGGCGAAGTTGAAGCGGTCGCGCATCTCGTAGGGCGCCGGTGCCCCGCAGGAATATGGCAGCGCCAGACCGATGGCCTCGGCGACGGTGGCCATGGTGTTGGCGGTGAACTGGGCGCCGCAAGAGCCGGCCGACGGACAAGCGGCTTGTTCGATTTCGAGGAGCTCGGCGTCGCCGATCGTGCCGACCGAGTGCTGGCCGACGGCCTCGAACACATCCTGCACGGTGATCTGCCGGCCCTTGTAGGAACCGGGCAATATCGAGCCGCCATAGATGAAGATCGACGGCACGTTGAGCCGCACCATGGCCATCATCATGCCGGGCAGCGACTTGTCGCAACCGGCAAGGCCGACCAGCGCATCGTAGCAATGGCCGCGCATGGTGAGTTCGACCGAATCGGCTATGACCTCGCGCGACACCAGTGACGATTTCATGCCCTGGTGGCCCATGGCGATGCCGTCCGTGACGGTGATGGTGCAGAATTCGCGCGGCGTGCCGTTCGCCGCGGCGACGCCCTTCTTGACCACCTGCGCCTGGCGCATCAGCGAGATGTTGCACGGTGCCGCCTCGTTCCAGCAGCTCGCGACACCGACCAGCGGCTGCGCGATCTCGGCCGCCGACAATCCCATCGCATAGAGATAAGAGCGGTGCGGCGCGCGCGCCGGACCGACGGTCACATAGCGGCTGGGCAGCTTGGCCTTGGAGATGACTCTGGCGTTCATACTCTTCCTTGCCGCGGGCGGTGCGACCTGCCCCATTGCCGAGCCTCTTTGGGCACGTGTTCCGGGACAAATTCGAGTGCGCCGGGTTTATGGCGGGAAATAGGCAATCTCCCCGGGCGTCCTTGTGGTGCGAGGATTGCTCAGAAACTGTTGCCAAAACGTCACAATCGCGGGAGGCAGAGGGGTGCCGCGTTTTTGTAACGCCGCCTGCATGTCAGGAAGCCGCTCGAACAAAAAAGCCGGGCAATGCCCGGCCTTTTTGCTATTGAAAACTTATGTTTAGAACTTGACCTTAACGGAAGCTGAGCCGGCAAGGAGCAGATCGTCGTCGTATGTGTAGGTGATGGCATTTGCCGTGTCGCCAACACCGGTGAAGGTCGACGACCCACTGGTCAGAACACCGATCGAACCACCAAGTCTGACCTCGATCTTGTCGTTCGGCGAATAAGAAATGCCGCTGGCCACGGACCAGGTGTCCGACTGATAGCCGGAGGTCGTCGAGGTTCCACGATCCCAGGTCAGCGAAACCGCGCCAGACAATTGGTCGGAAAACTTGTGAGCTATGCCACCCGAAACCGTCCAGCCGTCGCGATAAAGCAGGTCGAAAGAAACGGGCGAGGGAGCGCCGGTCACCGGACTGCGCACGCCATTGATGGGAATGACGCCAAGCCTGCTCCATTCCTGCCAGCGGATGGAACCAAAGGCCAGCCAGCCAGGCGCTATACCGCTCTGCAGCTTAAGTTCCACAGCTTGGGGTATCTCGGCCGAGGCGGAGACAGGGAAGACCCCGGTAGCGCCTGGAATCAGATCCGCCGGAAAGGCGCCCCTAAAACCGGTGGTGTCGACAGTTCCCGACAGCTCGTCATATTTGTAGCTCGAAGAGTACATCAGGCTTCCGCGCAAGGCGATTTCGGGAATTTCATAGGCGGCACCAACACGCCAGCCCCACGCCTCGTCAGAAAGCTTGAACTCGCCGATGCCGGTATTGCCGAAGGCCAGCAGTGTCTGGCGGGACAGAAACGCATCGACCTCCTGGTAGGAGACGCCGCCGATGAACCGCATGGAGCCCTTGCCGACATTTACCTTGTAGGAGCAGGTAAGGCCGAAATCATTTGTTTTGACGAAGTATTCAACCGCCGTTGGCGAATAGGCGTTGTTCATTCCGAAGTCTGCCTCCGCACCATACGGTTCCGTATAGGTGGCAAGGCAATCCACCGGTTCAAAGATGTTGGCCTTGATACCGATGCGCGGCACTGCATAGTCGCCACCAACATCCACTGACGAAGACGACAACGCAACCGGGTTCGGCGGGGAATCCAAGCGCTGCACATTCTTCAATTTGCGCTGTGGCGAAACATATGTGACGCCAGCATCGAACGAATATGGCGCGGCATCAAACAACTGGTCGATGTTGACACCGCCCCGGTCGAAGCCGCCGGCGTTCGCAACGCCCGAAGTCAATAGAGAAAAGCACCCCGCCCCCAGCAGCGCTTTCCGACGCAAATTGTTCATGAATCTCCTCCCGAATACGAATGGGATTAAGCTAGAACCAATTCAGGTTAACGGCGCAACAATGAATTCCCGATGCGGTACATGTACACCTTCGCCGACCGCATTTTAGACAAAGTGACAGCTTTCGCCGCAAAGCCGGAAAACGGCCCGTTTGGTTGCAAATCGACAAAAAATTCAGAAAACTCGCGTGGAACGACGTCAAAACGGCCGGTTTTGCGAAGACAAGGCCACATTGTTACATTATGGCAACAATGGGGCTAAAACATTCCGTTTACGTCAAGATTTACGCTGCGGAATGCCTATTTCGCGTCAGGAAGCCGTCCGAAAACCAAGGTCGCAGGACTCGCGAATCCTGAGCATCGGACCCAAAAGCGGAAGCGGGTTTTGGTCAATCCGACCCTCAGCCAATTCGATTCTCAAACACCAGAATAAGTCAACCGGCTTCGCGCACTCGTGTCCGCGCCACCGAAAGCTTTTCTTGCGCCTCGCGATACTCGGCGAGTTTTTCGCGCTCGGCTTCCACGACATCTTCCGGCGCGTTGGCGACGAATTTCTCGTTGGACAGCTTCTTGTGCAGGCGGGCGATCTCTTCGGTCACCTTGACCAGTTCCTTCTGCAGCCGCGCCGCCTCGGCGGTAAGGTCGATCAGGCTGCCGAGCGGCAGACAGATAGTCGCCTCGTTGAGCACGATCTGGGCGGAGCCCTTAGGCGCCGTATCGACCAGCGAGATGTCGCCGACCCGCGCCAGTCGCTTGATGGCCGTTGCCTGGCGCTCAAGCCTTTCGTGGGTCGCGGTATTGGCGCCGATCACCATCAGGGGCGCGATCGCGGCCGGCGGCACATTCATTTCCGAGCGCACGGAGCGGATGCCTGAGACGAGCTCGACCAGCCAGTTGATGTCGGCGGCCGCTGCCTCATCCTCAAAGTCTGGCGACGGCCACGCGGCATGGCAAAGCAGCGACGGCCGTTCCTTGCCCTCGCCGGCGGTCTCAGCCCACAGCTCTTCGGTCATGAATGGCATCATCGGATGCAGCAGCTTATAGATCTCGTCGAGCACGAAGGCGACACAAGCCCGGCTTTCGGCCTTGGCAGCCTCGTCCGGACCTGTGAACACCGGCTTCAGCAGTTCCAGATACCAGTCGCAGAACAAGTTCCACACGAAGCGGTAGGCCGCACCTGCAGCCTCGTTGAACCGGTATGAGGTGATTCCTTCGGTGATTTCGCGCGCGGCGCGTGTCAGTTCGGTCAGGATCCAGCGGTTGACCGCCAGCTTGGCGTCGTTCAGCCAGAACTCGTCGTTCCTCGCGACGTCGTTCATCTCGGCAAAGCGCGTCGCGTTCCACAGCTTGGTGCCGAAGTTGCGGTAGCCGGCGATGCGGGCCGGATCGAGCTTCACGTCGCGTCCTTGCGCGGCCATCACCGTCAGCGTGAAGCGCAGCGCGTCGGCGCCATATTCGTCGATGAGATCGAGCGGGTCGATGACGTTGCCTTTCGACTTCGACATCTTCTGCCCGTTCTTGTCGCGCACCAGCGCATGGACATAGACGGTGTGGAACGGCTCTTCGTCCATGAAGTGCAGGCCCATCATCATCATGCGGGCGACCCAGAAGAAGATGATGTCGAAGCCGGTCACCAGCACGTCGGTCTGGTAGTAGGTTTTCAGCTCCGGCGTCTGGTCCGGCCAGCCAAGCGTCGAGAACGGCCACAGCGCCGACGAGAACCATGTGTCGAGCACATCCTCGTCGCGGGTCAGGATCTCGCCCGGCCTGAAGTTCTCGAGCTTGTCCTCAACCCAGGCCTTCCATGGCCCTTCCAGCGCCAGATAATATTCGACGGCGGCTGCGAGCGCCTCCTCCTCGGTCTTCTCGACGAAGACGCGTCCATCCGGTCCGTACCAGGCCGGGATCTGGTGACCCCACCAGAGCTGGCGCGAAATGCACCACGGCTGGATGTTCTCCATCCAGTCGAAATAGGTCTTTTCCCAGTTTTTCGGCACGAAATTGGTACGGCCCTCGCGCACCGCACGAATAGCCGGTTTGGCGAGCTCCGCCGCGTTCGCATACCATTGTTCGGTCAGGAACGGTTCGATCGGCACGCCGCCGCGATCGCCATGCGGCACGGCATGGCGATGCGGCTCGACCTTTTCGAGGAAACCGCCCGCCTCCATCAGCTCGACGATCTTCTTACGCGCGACGAAACGATCGAGGCCGTTGAGTTCATCCCAGACGGCCTGGCGCTCGGGCGTCACCTCCAGCCCGGCGAGAAAGTCGTCATTGTCCGTGAGGGTGACCGCCGCCTCTACGGTGAGGATATTGATCGCCGGCAGCTTATGGCGCCTGCCGACCTCGAAGTCGTTGAAGTCGTGGGCCGGCGTGATCTTGACCGCGCCGCTGCCTTTCTCCGGATCGGAATATTGGTCCGCCACCACCGGGATCTTGCGGCCGACGATCGGCAGGACGAGGTTCTTGCCGACCAGATGCCGAAAACGCTCGTCGTCGGGATGCACCGCCACCGCCGTATCGCCCAGCATTGTCTCGGGGCGTGTCGTTGCCACGGTGATGAAGGTTTTAGGATTTTCCGGATCGAAAACCTCGCCCTCGACGGGGTAGCGGAAATGCCAGAGGTTGCCGTTGACCTCCTGCTGTTCGACCTCGAGGTCGGAAATCGCAGTCAAGAGCTTCGGGTCCCAGTTGACAAGGCGCTTGTCCTTGTAGATCAGGCCTTCCTTGTAGAGCGTGACGAACACTTCGAGCACCGCCTTGGATAGGCCCTCGTCCATGGTGAAACGTTCTCGGCTCCAGTCGGCCGAGGCCCCCAGCCGCTTCAACTGGTTGAAGATCGCGCCGCCGGATTCAGCCTTCCACTCCCAGACTTTCTCGATGAACTCGTCGCGCGTCAGGTCGCGGCGGTGGATCTGCTGCTCCATAAGCTGGCGCTCGACCACCATCTGCGTAGCGATGCCGGCGTGATCCATGCCGGGCTGCCACAGCACGTTCTTGCCGCGCATGCGCTCGAAGCGCACCAGAATGTCCTGCAGCGTGTTGTTGAGTGCATGGCCCATATGCAGCGAGCCGGTGACGTTCGGTGGCGGGATGACGATGGTGAAGGCTTCCGCGCCCTCCTCGGCGCCTGCGCCGGCACGAAACGCGTCGGCCTCCTCCCAGATTTTGGCGATCTTCGGCTCGACGATTTTGGCGTCGTAGTTTTTTTCGAGCATGGAAAGGCGTCCGAGCTGTCGGGTTTTTGCTGGTCCGGTGTAAATCGGAAGGTCTTGGCCAAGTCAACCGCGAGGCGGCAGGCGAACTGGCTCGCCTGCCATACAGATAGATCTGACAAGATCACAGGCAATGCCACTGCCGAGGCAGTAGGCATTACATCGCACCCAAAAACACCGCCAGCGGCGGCGTTCCCCATCCGTCGACCGTCCGAATTGTTACTGCGCGCCGCGCGCCACGCGCTCGATTTCTTCGCGCACCAGCCGCTCGACCAGCGTCGGAAGATTGTTGTCCAGCCAGTCCTGCAGCATGGGCCTGAGCATCTCCTCGGCCATCTCGTCGAAGGTTTTCTTGCTGCGGCTGGCGAACGCATCGGAAAGCTCGCCGAAGGCGGCGGCGACCTGCCGGCCCGTGTGTTCGGAAAGGATCGCCGGACGAGTGGACGGTGCCTCACTTGTGGCCGGGCGCGCCAACCCACTTCGCGGCGGGGCCGGCTCGAAAGCAGGTTCGGCCGCGTCCTCGAAAACCTCGGCCTTCGGTTCGGCGTCCGGCGTCCGTCTCACCTCGGCCCTGTCCGGCTTGGCCGCGGTCATCGCTTCGCCTACTGAGGCGATCTCACGCCGCCAATCGGCCACGATGCTGTCG
>NZ_RZSX01001490.1:0-747 GCF_004023105.1 Mesorhizobium sp. M5C.F.Ca.IN.020.32.2.1
GTCCATAATCTTATCGAAACGTTCGGCAGCGCGCAGCAGAACGTCGTCGAAACGGCCAGCCTTGTAGTATTCCGTCGCGCTGGCGAACTCGTAGTCGAAGCCGAACGTGTCCAGGAAACGGCAAAGCATTGCGTTGTTGTGGTCTGCGAAGCTCGCATAGTCGCCGCCGAAAGGGTTGGGGACGGACGAGAGCGGCTTGTGCAGGTGCGGCTCGAGTGCGGCGCGATCAGGGACGTTGTCCGGAATCTTCCGCATGCCGTCCATGTCGTCGGAAAAGCACAATATTTTGGTCTTGATCGCGTCCCGGGTGAGGACGCGGAAGGCATGGCGCACCATCGAGGTGCGTGCGACCTCGCCGAAAGTACCGATGTGCGGCAGCCCCGACGGACCGTAACCGGTCTCAAACAGAACGGTCTCGGGAAAATCAGTGTCTTTGTAGCGCTCGACGATCTTTCTGGCTTCTTCGAACGGCCACGCCTTGCTTTCAGCCGCTGCCGCAAGCACCTCGGGATTGAGATCGACGATGTTTGATCCCGCCATGTCACTGTTTTCCAAATCGTTCGCCGGCATCACCGCAAAAGGGGCCGGAAGAGGTTTTCAACCGGTCTCTAGGCGTGCCTGCCGTGGGCGTCAACGATCGCGGCTCTTTTTCCTTGCGGCGTCGGTGCCGCGTTCCTAACTTCGGAGCCCGTTTGAGGAGTTTTTAAATGTCTTTGCCGCCGCATGAAGCCCTGATCTATCTGATGG
>NZ_RZSX01001491.1:0-745 GCF_004023105.1 Mesorhizobium sp. M5C.F.Ca.IN.020.32.2.1
GGCCGGAAGAACGTCGCCCGCGCGCCACGCTCGATCGCCAGCAGCGACGACAACCGCGTACCTGATGTGATGATCATGGCGGTGCCGGCGGCGGTGGCAATCTTGCCGGCGTCGAGCTTGGTGCGCATGCCGCCGCGCGAAAGCTCAGAAGCGGCCGCACCTGCCATCGCCTCGATCTCGGGGGTGATGCGGTCAACGACCGGAATAAACCGGGCTTGCGGGTCGCGCGCCGGCGGCGCGGTGTAGAGCCCGTCAATGTCCGAAAGCAGCACCAGCAGATCCGCGCTCATCATCGTCGCCACCCGCGCGGCCAGCCGGTCATTGTCGCCATAGCGGATTTCGGAGGTCGCCACCGTGTCGTTCTCGTTGATGACCGGCACCGCCTTCATCTTCAGCAGCGTCGAGATCGTCGCCCGCGCGTTGAGATAGCGGCGCCGCTCTTCAGTGTCGCCGAGCGTCAGCAGGATCTGGCCGGATTTCAGGCCGCCCTTGCCGAGCGCATCCGACCAGGCGCCGGCCAGCGCGATCTGCCCGACGGCCGCCGCCGCCTGGCTCTCCTCGAGCTTCAGTGCCCGCTTGCCGAGGCCTAAAATGGTGCGGCCAAGCGCGATGGCGCCGGACGACACGACGAGGATCTCGGCGCCACCTTTGGCCAGCACGGCGATGTCGTCAGCAAGCGAGGCCAGCCAGTCGCGCTTCAGGCCCGCCGTGCGGTCGACAAGCAGCGCCGAGCCGATCTTGACGG
>NZ_RZSX01001492.1:0-741 GCF_004023105.1 Mesorhizobium sp. M5C.F.Ca.IN.020.32.2.1
CGTCGAGGCGGCGGGCGCGGTGCTGCGGCTCGGCAACATCAAGATGGCCGGCGCCTCGACGCCGGACAAGCCGGTGGGACGGCCGATCCTGTCCTCGAATATGCCGGTGACGTGTTCGACGGTGACCGGATTTTCGACCGCGAGAAGCTTTTTCGGCGCCAGCCGGCCAAGCACCAGATTGGCATCGGTGATGGTCGGCTCGCTGCCGCCCCGCCCGTAGCAGATCGGGCCGGGATTGGCGCCGGCGCTTTCCGGGCCGATCTGGATCAGGCCGGCCGCATCGACGCGGGCGATCGAGCCGCCGCCGGCGCCGACCGTATGCACCGCCACCATCGGCACATGGATCGGCATCGCATATTCGATCTCGATCTCGTTCGACACCGCCGGTTCGGCATTGCGGATCAGCGCCACGTCGGTCGAGGTGCCGCCCATGTCGTAGGTGACCAGGTTTTTGAAGCCGGCGCGTTTTCCCGTATAGGCGGCGGCGATGACGCCGGAGGCCGGACCGGACATGACGGTCTTGGCTGACTCGCGTGTGACAAAGCGGGCCGAGATCATGCCGCCATTGCCGTTCATGATCAGGAAGTCGCGGGCGTAGCCTTTTGACCCCAATTCCGCGCGCAGCCGCTCGACATAGCGCTCAAGGATCGGCTGCACCGAGGCGTTGACCGAAGCGGTGACGCCGCGCTCGAATTCGCGCGCTTCCGACAGCAGCGCATGGCCTGTCGTGATGTAGCTATT
>NZ_RZSX01001493.1:0-738 GCF_004023105.1 Mesorhizobium sp. M5C.F.Ca.IN.020.32.2.1
GGACGGGCTTACGAAGCTCGACCGCTATCCCGGCGGCCAGACACACTTCCCACGCCGGCGCGCATTCCTATAGCGCAGGCGACGCCACAAGCGGTTCGGAGGAGGCGGCGCGCTTCAAGGCAAGGCGTGAGCCAACAGGCCTGAGCCAGGTGGGATCAGGTCTGCGCAGGTCGAAAGCGACAGCTCGCGGAGCGCCGCGCGGCGCCGGTGTTTTCCGGCGCTTCTCTGGCCGCAACACTGCCGCTCAGGCCGACATGGCCAATGGCCTTGCGCTCTTGTTGGGGATCTGGATGTCGATCTCCAGCGTCGACATCGTCTCGCCGCGATCCATCGAGACCTGCAGGTAATCCTGGTCGATCTGCACATGCCTGGCGATGACGGCCATGATCTCCTCGCGCAGCACCGAGACGAGATCGGGCTGGCTGCGGTTGCGGCGCTCATAGGCGAGCAGCACCTGCAGCCGCTCGCGGGCCACCGGCGCGCTGCCGCGCCGCTTGAAGAGGTCTAACAGGTTCATGCTGCCCTCCTTCCAAAAAGCCGATCGAGAAAGCCCTTGCGCTCGAACGGCACGACGACCGGCAGTTCCTCGCCCTCGAGCCGTTTGGCCGCCTCGATATAGGCGCGGGCGGCGGAGTTCGTCGGATCGCTGAGCGTCACCGGCGAACCGAGGTTGGAGGCCTTTAGCACGTCCTGGCTTTCGGGAATGATGCCCAGCAGCGGCGTCGACAGGATTTCCAG
>NZ_RZSX01001494.1:0-737 GCF_004023105.1 Mesorhizobium sp. M5C.F.Ca.IN.020.32.2.1
GTCAAGGCCGGCGAGACGCTGGTGGTCGTCGAGGCGATGAAGATGGAAAACGTGCTGCGCGCCGAGCGCGATCTTACCGTGTCGAAACTCAAGGCTAAGCCGGGCGACAGCCTCGCAGTCGATGCGGTGATCATGGAATTCGCGTGAGGCTGAAACCCGCCCCGACGCCCGTCAGAAGTTGGCGGGACAGCGCCCTTTCTGCATCCTACGAGATCGGCGAAAGCCGAGATGACAGCCAATCCCCCACTGGAGGGGGAGATGTCGGGCAGGACAGGGGGGCGCGAAGGAACGCGACTTCCAAAGCACGCTCACTACAGGATGGACGAGGCGAGGCCGTGAGGAATTCAAATTTTCTGCTGTCGCAGGTATTTGTTCTTTCTTTGTTCCGGCAGCTATGTTACTAACCTTGGTATGGTGCTGGTTTGCGCCGACGGTTTTTGTTCAGGCTTCTTTTCGACTAACGTGGTGGGTGCTGCGGACTTAACTCGGCTCCTCGCGCCACGGCTCGACGACGCAAAGAGCGTCAATCCACGCATGAAAACTTGGTGCAACCTCATCGACGGTTCCAAAGTCGTGATCGAAGAACCAAATTGCCCGCATGCCGGCGCTGTCACCGCCGAGCTGGTCTGCATTGAAGCAGAACTTGTATCCGGACCCATCGCTCGCGATAGCTACAAGCCGATCAGGCATCCCGATCTCACGCCAGCTAAGCGTTTCCTCAACGATCTCCTTCGGAG
>NZ_RZSX01001495.1:0-737 GCF_004023105.1 Mesorhizobium sp. M5C.F.Ca.IN.020.32.2.1
GAAGCAGGCGGGGGAAGCGGGTTTCTTCCGGCTCCGCAGTGACGGCGCGCCGGCCGCGAAAAACCCGTTTCCCGTTTCACGTGAAGCAACAAACAAGAAGAAGTTGGCCGCGGCCAACTCAGTCGCTGCCCTCGAAATTTGCGCCGCCGATCAAACGACAAGCGAGGAGCAAGCAGTTGGCCGCGGCCAACTGTGCCTGCCGGGGTTGCCCGAAGCTCTTGATTCATAAGGGTTCTTGGAATGGTTACCGAATCATGTCACTTTCGATACGGATTTTTAGCAATTGCTGCGTAAAAAGCGCATCGAAAGGGGAAATCGATGTTGCAGAATCAAAACGTATCGACGGCCATTTCTTCCGATGCACGGATTTCACACCATGCACGGCAGCTGTCTATGCAGTTGCAGTTGCTGCGAGAGCGCCTATTCCCGCCGTCCTCGCAGAAGATGCTAAAAACGTTCACCTCTGGTGAGGCGGCTCAGATCGTCGGAGTCTCAGACGGCTACCTTAGACAGCTGTCGCTGGACGGCAAAGGCCCTTCGCCGGCTGTCTCGCCGACAGGAAGACGCTCGTACACCCTCGAACAAATCAACGAGCTGCGGAAATACATGGCAGCCGCCAAACCGAAGGACGCCATAACATATCTGCCGTGGCGAAGGAGCGGCGACAAGCTTCAGACGATCGCCGTTGCCAATTTCAAAGGCGGCAGCGCAAAGACGACTACATCAATCTACCTGGC
>NZ_RZSX01001496.1:0-736 GCF_004023105.1 Mesorhizobium sp. M5C.F.Ca.IN.020.32.2.1
GCACCGCAGTAACCCCGCCGATGAAGAGCGCAACAGGGTTCTTGAAAATACGCCAGGATATCGAGGTGGGCGGTAACAGCGCCGGCTCGCCTTCCGGGGTCGAGAAGTCCATCTGAGATCCGAGCCGCTGGCGCATGAACGACTGCGCAAGAGTATCCACACGACGGTCAAGTGGGTGAGGCAGAGGGATGATGCCCGAATTGCCAAACATGGTACGCCTCCGACTCCTGGGAACAACAAGTGTCCAACCAGTGGCTAGCGGATGCAGTATGCACGAACGTCTTGGTCTTTCCGTAGTTCCAAATGATCAGCCTGGCGCGCTGCGCATTATCCGCAAGAACACCGGGCCCGGATGGTCATCACGAGCCCGGTCGTGCTGGCCTTATGGCGTAAGATCGAGCGCCGGCACGATTCTGTGGTAGGGCAGGCCTGCATCGTCGTTTAGACGCTTCACGTCGGTATCGGAGACAGCATCAAACAGGCACATGCAGCGCCCGTCCTCCGGTGCGAAGGTCGAGCGCAGATAGCTGATGTCGGTGCCCTTGGACGTCATCTCGGCGGCCTGGCTGATCGCCGCCTTCTGCGCATCTCCCAGAGCTTCCATGCTGATGCCCTTGAGGTCGCGTTCCACCATGTAGACAGTCATTTCCAGATCTCCTCCTATGAACAGTGACCACAGGAGTTGAATGCAGCGGCGGGCGAAAGAGAACGACATTTTTTCTATCGATCGATAGCC
>NZ_RZSX01001497.1:0-735 GCF_004023105.1 Mesorhizobium sp. M5C.F.Ca.IN.020.32.2.1
GATCGCGGCGCGGTCGACATAGTCGGTCGGCTCGTAGGCGCTGGTGTTGCCGAGGATGCGGTTCTGGCGGACCTGAGAGATGCGCTCGGCGGTGGCGATCAGCCCGACGATCAGCGGTTTCGTGGCGTTGACCAGGCTTTCCGGTACCGGCACGCCGAGCACGATCGGGATGTTGGCGGTCTTGATGCCGCGATTGGCGAGATAGATGCTGGTCGGTGTCTTCGAGGTGCGCGAAATGCCAACGAGCACGATGTCAGCGTCGTCCATATTGGCGGGCAGCTGGCCGTCATCATGCTCCATGGTGAAATTGAGCGCGTCGATGCGGCGAAAATATTCGGCGTCGAGAACATGCTGGGCGCCGACGCGGCGGCCGGCCGGCGTGCCGAGATAGGACTGGAACACAGTCAGCACCGGTTCCAGCACGGAGACGCAAGGCAGGCCCATGGCGGCGCAGCGTTCGTCGATACCGCGGGCGAGCTTTTGGTCGACGACCGTATAGAGGATGATGCCCGGCTCCTCCTCGATGTCCTCGAACACTTTCGTCACCTGCTTTTCGGTGCGGATGAGCGGGTAGATATGCTCGATGGCGCGCGCATCCTTATATTGCGCGGAGGCCGCGCGGCCGGCCGCCAGCAGCGTTTCACCGGTGGCATCGGAAATCAGGTGAAGGTGAAAGAAGCTCTGGGGTTTGTTCACAGGGGTTCGTTCCAAGCTGTGGGCCGATGTGGATAAGGT
>NZ_RZSX01001498.1:0-735 GCF_004023105.1 Mesorhizobium sp. M5C.F.Ca.IN.020.32.2.1
GGCATTCCCGGTGGCCGACTTTTCCGGCAAATTTGCCGGCCTGGGCGAAGTGCTGGCACCCGAGGGCACATCGCTCGACCGGCTGGTGGCGGTCGGCGGCGGCAAGGTCTCGGGGCTCGACGATCATGCCTGGCTCAAGCTTGGCGGTCCGATCACTACATCCTTTCGCAAGGCGACGGAGGTGGCCGTCGTGCTCGACCTGCCCGGTGCTGACGTCGGCGGCAGACAAGCGGCACAGCTTGCCGCTGGCATTCTTCTGCGCAGCTATGCTTTCGACAAGTACAAGACGAAAAAGGACAATGGCGACAGCCAGCGCGACGGCAAGGCGACCGAGCCTAAAAAGCCGGTCAAGGTGACCATCCACACCACCGATCCGGCGGCGGCGAAAAAGGCCTTTGCCGACGAGGTGGCGGTGATCGACGGGGTGCTCCTGGCGCGCGATCTGGTCAACGAACCGGCCAATGTACTCGGGCCGGTGGAATTCGCCGCCCGCGTCAACGAACTGGAAGCGCTCGGCGTCACGGTCGAGATCCTGGTCGAGAAGGAGATGAAGAAGCTCGGCATGGGCGCGCTGCTCGGCGTCGCGCAAGGCTCGCCGCGTGGAGCCCGCCTGGCCATCATGCGATGGAACGGCGGCAAGGCCAAGGACAGCCCGATTGCTTTCGTCGGCAAAGGCGTCACCTTCGACACCGGCGGCAATTCGATAAAGACGGCCTCCGGAATGGAGGACATGAA
>NZ_RZSX01001499.1:0-732 GCF_004023105.1 Mesorhizobium sp. M5C.F.Ca.IN.020.32.2.1
GATCGCGCGCGCCGCCGGCGACCTGACGGGCGCCACGGTGATCGAGGTCGGTCCGGGTCCCGGTGGGCTGACCCGGGCGCTGCTGTCCCACGGCGCTGCTCGGGTCATCGCCATCGAGCGCGACGAGCGTTGCCTGGCAGCGCTTGCGGAGGTGTCGGACCACTATCCGGGCGGGCTCGAGGTCATTGCCGGCGACGCGCTGAAGACGGATTTTGCGGCGCTTGCCAAAGGGCCACATGGGGGCAACGGATCTGTGAGGATCGTCGCCAACCTGCCCTATAATATCGGCACCGAACTCTTGATACGCTGGCTGACCGTCGCCGAGTGGCCGCCCTTCTACGCATCGATGACGCTGATGTTCCAGCGCGAGGTGGCTGAGCGCATCGTCGCCCGCCCCGGCAGCGACGCCTATGGCCGGCTGGGCGTGCTGGCAGGCTGGCGGACGGAGGCAAAAATCGCTTTCGACGTGCCGCCGCAAGCGTTCACGCCGCCGCCCAAGGTGGTGTCGTCGGTGGTGCATCTGGTGCCGCGGGCAAGTCCCCTGCCCACCGAGGTCAAGAAGCTCGGCCGCGTCACCGAAGCGGCCTTCGGCCAGCGCCGCAAAATGCTGCGGCAGAGCGTCAAGAGCCTCGGCGGCGAAGCCCTGCTCACTCGCGCCGGCATCGATCCGACCCGGCGCGCCGAAACGCTTGACGTCGAGGAGTTCGTACGACTGGCCAACGCAGTGTAACA
>NZ_RZSX01000149.1:0-9424 GCF_004023105.1 Mesorhizobium sp. M5C.F.Ca.IN.020.32.2.1
ACCGGTCCTGGCCCGTGATCTCTCGGCCGTTCGATCGTGCAGCCGGCGGCCCTTGCGCCGGCGAGCAGCCGTTCGACGCGTTCCGGCTTTTCCGGATTGGGTTTCTGCGCACCGCTGGAGAGGAATGCCTTAGGATCATGGCGCTTCTGTTCTTCGGCATAGAAGGCTTTCATCTTGGCTCCTCATCATCGGGTGCATCGGCGAAGGCAAAGAACGCGTCGCCGACGATTTTCTGCACCTGCTCGTAGCTCGACCAGGCAATGCCCAGTCTTTCGTAAAAGGCTTTGGCGGTTTCATTGTCGGTATCGACGGACAGCCTGAGGTAGACGCCGCCGTCCTCCCGGCATTCTCGCGCGACACGACGCAGCAGGCGTTCGCCGATCCTGCGGCCGCGAAACCGGTCCTCGACATAGAGGTCCTGCACATAGACGCCGGGCCGGCCCATCCAGGTCGAGAAGATCGGGAAATGCAGGCACAGGCCGGCGAACTCGCCGCCGACTTCCGCAATCAGCGTCGAGAAGGCAGGGTTTTCGCCAAAGCCGTAGGTGCGAAGGTCGTCGGCCGTAGAAGTGATTTCCTCGGGCGCGCCGATATGGGCGCCAAGCCGCAGGATCGCAGCATGGATGGTTTCGATGTCCTCGACGGTGCCGGGCCGGATGCGAATGTCTTTTGACGCTGGGTTGATCACGGCCGCATCTCAGAACGCCACCCGGTCGCCGCCCTTGAGCGCCAGCATCTCACGCGCCTCAGCGGGCGAGGCGACGTCCAGCGAAAGCCCGTCGAGCACGCTGCGGATACGGCGCACCTGGTCGGCATTGGACTTTGCCAGCTGGCGGCCGTCGTAGAGGCTATCCTCCAGCCCGACGCGGACATTGCCGCCCATCGCCGCCGCAATCGAGATCATCGGCATCTGGTGGCGGCCGGCGGCCAGCACCGAAAACTGATAGCTGTCGCCGAACAGTTTGTCGGCGATACGCTTCATATGGACCAAATTGTCGGGATCGGCGCCGATACCGCCCAATATGCCGAACACGAACTGGATGAACAGAGGTCCTGACACCAGCCCCCGGTCGCGAAAATGCGCTAAAGAATAGAGGTGGCCGACATCATAGCATTCGAATTCGAAGCGTGTGCCGCAGCCCTTTCCAAGTCTTTCGAGCACGGTCTCCATGTCGGCAAAGGTGTTCTTGAAGATCGTGTCGCGTGTCGCTTCAAGCAGCTTGGGCTCCCACTCGTGATGCCACTCTCTTGGCCGGTCGAGCATCGGGAACAGCGCGAAATTCATCGAGCCCATATTAAGCGAGCACATTTCGGGCTCGGCCCTGAGCGGTGCGGCCAGCCGCTGGTCGAGCGTCATCAGCGACGAGCCGCCGGTGGTGATGTTGATCACCGCTGATGTCGCCTGCTTGATGCGCGGCAGGAACTGCATGAACACATCAGGATCGGCGGTCGGCCGCCCGTCATTGGGATCGCGGGCGTGAAGATGCAAGATCGAGGCGCCGGCTTCGGCGGCGGCAATAGCCTCTGCGGCGATCTGGTCCGGCGTCACCGGCAGGTGCGGCGACATTGACGGCGTGTGCACCGACCCGGTGACGGCGCAGGTGACGATGACTTTTCGCGGCGCCATTTCAGCCTTCGACCGGCAGATCGAGCTCGCTGGCCAGCACCTGCAGCGAGTCGCCGATGATGGCTACGATTTCGCCGACCTGTTCCTTGGTAATGATCATCGGCGGTGCCACCATGAAATTGTCGCCGTCGAAGCCGCCCTTAACCTTTCGCCCATAGATGATCAGGCCGCGCTCATAGGCGAGGTCGAGCAGCCGCTGGGTGGCCTTCTTCGCCGGTGCGATCGGCCCCAGCGTATTGGGGTCGGCGACCATCTCGGCACCTAGGAGCAGGCCCTTGCCGCGCACGTCGGCGATGAACGGAAACCGCTTGGCCAACCCCTTCAGCCCGGCCATCAAAAGATCGCCCATGTCAGCTGCATTGGCGATCAGGCCGAGACGATCCATCTCGCTAAGCACGGCGAGCCCGGCGGCGCAGGCGAGCGGATTGCCGGCATAGGTATGGCCGTGCTGGAAGCCGCCGGAGGCGAGCAGCGGCTGCACCAGCCGCATCGGTGCCGCCAGCGCGCCGAGCGGCGCATAGCCCGAGCCGAGCCCCTTCGACAGCGCGACGATGTCGGGCTTGCAGTTCCAATGGTCGCCACCGAGGAATTGTCCGGTGCGGCCGGCACCGCTCATCACTTCATCATGGATGAGCAGGATGCTGTAGCGGTCGCAGATTTCGCGGATGCGCGGATAATAGCTGTCCGGCGCGACCAGCGCCGCGGTGGCAGCGCCGCCGACCGGCTCCATGATGAAGGCGAGCACGCTTTCCGGCCCTTCGGCAAGGATCTTCTCCTCCAGCATGTCGGCGTAGCGGATGCCGCGCTGCTCCATCGAGAGATTGTCGCGGTCGCGCCAGGCGGCCGGCGCCGGCACGGTCGGCATGACCTGCATCATCGGTATGAAGGTTTCGGCCAAGGCGTCGTCGCCGGTGACGGATAGCGAACCAAGCGTGCCGCCATGATAGGAGGGAAAGCGGGTGATTACCTTCCAGCGCTTGGGCTGGCCTGTCGCCACTGCCCACTGCCGCGCGAGCTTGATGCAGGATTCCGTCGCTTCCGAGCCGCCCGAGACGAAAAAAATGCGGTCCATGCCTTCGGGCAGCTTTCCGGCCAGCTCGCGCGCGAGCTCCTCGGCCGGCTCGTTCTCGAAATGCAGCCGGTAGGCGAAGGTTGCGCGGTCCATCTGCCGCTTCATCGCATCGAGCACGTTGCGGTTGGAATGACCGATATTGGCGACCATCGGTCCGCTCGATCCGTCGATGAAGCGGCGGCCATCCTGCGTCCAGATGTAGATGCCTTCGGCGCGGTCGACCAGCGGCCGGCGCAGACTGGACAGATAGAACAGATTCGATGGCGGGCGCGTCTCGGTGTCCGGGGCAGGGGTTTGGGACTTCAACATGTCAGGACTTTCCGAGATAGCGGTCGAGAACATTTTTGGTGACGAGCTCGACCATCGGGTCCTGCCTTAGCAGGCCGGCGACCCATTCGCAGCTTCCGGCGTGGAACACCTCGCCCTTGCCGCGCGGGAAATTGACGATCATGCCGTTGCCGCGCTTGACCTTGTCGAGATTGGCGTCGCTCGCCTCGCCGAACAGCGTTTCGGCGGTGAAGCGTCCGTCCTCGTCGCCGAGGAACTGGTCTTCGAACGGAATATCGGCGCTCTCCTCGACTTGGGCAGCCATGCCGACCGCGAGAATTTGCAGCCCGTCCGGTGCGCCGCTGTTGGGCGTAGGGTAGGGCAGTCCGCCTCGGATCTCGTGGTCGAGCCCGTCGACCTCATAGCCATAGACATGGCTGTCGGCGCCGAGCAGGTCGCCGTAGTAGATGCCTGTGCCGGCGAACGCCCAATGCTCCGGCCGGTAGACCGGAAAGCCGCGCACGCCGCGCGGCGCGCAACCGCCCCAGCCGGCGTAGAGGCCCCTCGTCGCATTGAGCCCGAAAGTCGAGGCGCCCGGCCGGCCAATCTCAGGTGCCTCCCAGGAGTTCGTGGCACGGGTCACGTCGCCGCCCCGATAGGCCGGATCCTCGGCGCGGGCGCGGTATTTGTAACAGACTTGCCGGCGGCCCTCGTCCTCCAACCTGGTCTGCCACATGAAATTGCCGGCGAAGCGCGCCGCATGGCCGCCGCGCTCGACATAGGCGTCGACAGTGTCGCGCATCTCCCAGGTCCAGTATTCGTCATGGCCGACGAAGACGACGCAGTCATAGCCGTCGAGGATTTCAGGTGAAAAATGCAATTCGTGCTGACTGGCGAGATCGACCCCATAGCCGGCACGCTCGGCAAAACGAAAGAAGTGGCTGTCATAGCTTGCCCAGCCGGACGAGGCGTATTTCTTCGAATGGCCGGTGGCGAAGGCCCATTCCATATGCGGATAGCGCGGCACGGTCTTGGGCGGCACGGCGACCTCGAGCGGCACGCGCGGCGCCTCGTTCGGCAGAACAACAAAACCGCGGCACCATGGCCGCTGCTTCGACACTATTGGGGCATACTGGTCGCGGTTCGGGCCGGTGATGCCTTCGTAATGATTGGAGCCACCCCACGTGTTGTAGGCAAGCCAGGTGCCGGTGGCTGCAACCTGCAGCACACGACCGCGTTTCTTGCCGGGCTGCGGGCTAACGATGAAAAGATGCTGGCAGCGGATCGGCTTGCCGTCGCGGCCGTCCGCCGTCAGCGTGACGCGGTAGGCTCCGGACGGCCAGTCGTCGCCGACCCGGAATTCAAACGAAGCGCCCCAGCCGCAGCCCACGACCGAACATTGGTCGGGTGTATCCTGCCAGCGCGCCGCGATTCCAGCCTTCTCGAACATTTTCGTTTCGGTGCCGCCGTCGCGGACGATCGACATGCTAAAGCTGGAGGCCGTCGAGCTGACATGCAGCACCACCGTCTCGTCCCGGCGGTACGAAAAACGGTCGCTGTAGCACCAGATCTCGCCGCGTTCGCCATCCATGCCCGGCCACTCCCAGTAGTGGCCGCGCACGGCTTGCCGGCGCTGGTGGGGCGTCAGTCCGAAATCGGGGAATTCGGTAGGAAGCTTCGTCATGAACGCCTGTGAAGGGTCGAACGCGTCATTTCGACCATCTGCCGGCCAACCGTCAATTGGAAACGATCGGGCCAGCGATGCTCACAGCCGGCCTTGGCCTTGCCTTCCAAACCGACTATCTCACAAAGGGTGGCCTTTTTCGCCACGGGAGCCGACATGCTGAGAGTGCAAAAGGTCAAGGTGGACGACATCTACGTGCCGACCGCGCGCAGGAAGACACTGCATCCCGAGACCGTCCGGCATCTGGCCGAAGACATTTTGGAAAACGGCATGAAGACGCCGATCCAGGTGCGCCACGACGGCAAGCGCCATGTCCTGGTCGAAGGCCTGCATCGGCTAGAAGCGGCGAAGTGGCTCGGCGAGACCGATATCGACGCCTATCTGGTGCAAGCCAAGCGCCACTAAGCTCTCATTCGGCGTTCGCCGGAATCGGCCTGGTGAAATTTTCGCGGACGCTGTCGGGCTGCGCGTTGCCCGCTCGTCCTTGAGACGGAAACCGGCATTCAAGCCAACTCTTTTGCAAGTGAGGAGATCATCATGACCACCAAGCTCGACATCGCCCCCGGCTCCGACCGCGAACTGGTTCTTGCCCGCATCATCGATGCGCCGCGCGAGAACGTCTATCGCTGCTGGACCGAGCCGAAGCTCGTGACGCAATGGTTCGCGCCCAAGCCGTGGACGACGCCGCGCGCCGAAATGGACGTGCGCAGCGGCGGCTCCAGCCTGGTCGTCATGGCGGGACCCGATGGTAATGAATTTCCGAACCCCGGCATCTTCCTCGAAGTCGTGCCGGGCAAGAAGATCGTTCTCACCGACGCCTATACGAAGGCGTGGGAGCCGTCCGAAAAACCGTTCATGACTGTCGTACTGACCTTCGAGGATGAGGGCGAGGGCAAGACCCGCTACATCGCCCGGGTTGCGCATTGGTCCGTCGCCGATCGCGAAGAGCACGAGAAGATGGGCTTTCACGAGGGCTGGGGCCAGTGCGCCGACCAGCTCGAAGAAGTCGCCAAGCGGCTTTGATATCAGCGGGACGGAAGGAGACCGACATGTCCAGAGCGATGTTTTTCGCCATTTTCGCCTCGGCTGCAGCGCTCTTCGCCGCGCCGGGCTCCACCAAAGCTGAGGAAGCAAAGCCCGTCATGACCACTGAAACGAAAGCAATGCCGAAGCCGGCGAAATCCGGCCTGCTGCCGATCAACGGCCTGAACTACTATTACGCCGTCTACGGCAAGGGCGAGCCGCTGCTTCTGCTGCATGGTGGTCTCGGCACCACCGACATGTTCGCGCCGATCCTGCCGAAGTTTGCCGAAAACCGCACCGTCATCGGCGTCGACCTGCACGGTCACGGCCGCACCGCGCTCGGCGACCGGCCGCTCAGCCTGGAGGCGATGGGCGACGACATGGCGGCGATCGTCAAGGCGCTCGGCTACGAGCAGGTCGATGTCATGGGTTATTCGCTGGGCGGCGGCGTCGCCTTCCGCATGGCCGTCCAGCATCCCGATGCGGTGCGCCGGCTGGTCCTGGTGTCGGCCGGCTATGCCTCGGACGGCTTCTATGCCGAAATGCGCGCCCAGCAGGCGCAGGTCGGCGCGGCGATGGCCGACATGATGAAAGACACGCCGATGTACAAGTCCTACGTGGCGGTCGCGCCGCATCCGCAGGACTTTCCGAAGCTGCTCGATCAACTGGGCGCCCATATGCGCAAGGACTACGACTACTCCGCCGACGTACCCAAGCTGAAGATGCCGGTCATGCTGGTTTTTGGCGACAGCGACATGTACCGGCCCGAGCATGAGATCAAATTCTATCAGATGCTCGGCGGCGGACTGAAGGATGCCGGCTGGATGCGCGAGAACCTTTCGCAGAACCGGCTGGCCATCCTGCCGAACCGCACCCATTATGACGTGTTCTTCGCGCCGGAACTGATAGCAGTCACTCTGCCCTTCCTCAATGGCGAGACCAAGGTCAAGACCTGGGACGAGGTCATCAGCGAATAACCACCTGACAGCGGCCTGCCCGGCCCATCTCCTGCGAGATGGCCGGGCAGGCTTATCCCTCTGAAGCCGGCTATAAGCCTTGGCAATCCCGACACACGTCGTGAGGGCCAATGGCATCTCCCGCATCACAGCCATAGATGGCCCTATCAAGGCTTTTCAATTGACGCTGCTGTGCCGGCAGCTATCTTGCCGACAATCTTCAGAAAGAGGGGCGCAGGTAATGGCGAAATATCAGGGTGGCTGCCTGTGCGGCGCGGTGCGTTACCGCACCAATGCCACGCCGATCAACGAGCGGGTCTGCCATTGCCGGCTCTGCCAGAAGGCGCTGGGCGCGGCCTTCAACGCACGTTCGCTGTTCCGCATCGACGACGTGACCATCGACGGGCCGGTGGCGACGGTGAATTCCTCGCCCGATCTCAAGCGCGGCTTCTGCCCGGGCTGCGGCACGACGATGTTTTCCCGGCGCGACTCCGCCGGCATCATCGGCGTGACCTCAGGCTCGCTCGACGCCCCTTCGGTATTCAAGCCGCAGATGCATATGTGGACCGCCTCGAAGCAGCCCTGGGTGCAGCTTGACGACGGCCTGCCGCAATATGAAGGCGCGCCACCCCCGAACTGAAGCACAGGCGAACTGAGCGCAAAACGTGCCCAATTTTTTCATCCGGGACACGAGATAGCCGGCAAAGCGTCATTGGCGAGCCATCATTGCCGCCTATCTATCACGTGCGGGTCGGCAGTCGAGGAGGCGACGGATGAAAGACAGAATCAACACCCTGGATGAGCTTTTGAGCGATCCGATGGTCAAGCTCGTGATGGAGCGTGACCGCGTACAGCCGGCCGAGCTTCGCTCGCTGCTTGAAGAAAAGGTTCGCCGGGATGATGCACCGGTCGTCAACGATCGCCCCGTCACCGACCGCTTCATACCGCCCGCTCACATGGTAGCCGAAAGCTGCCACAAGTTATGGCTGTGCGGCTAGGCAGCGGGCCTGCAGGCGTCGGCGATCCTTCTCGCCGTCTCCATCCTGCCGGCGTTTCCAAGCTCTCACCGCTACTGTGATAATGCGGGCGCCATGTATTCTGTTTGCCCAGCTCTCATCCTAACAATTTGATTCAAACTTTGTTGGCAATTTCTCGTTAGTAATCTGGATCGGTTGTCCGGCGGCGTTGTCTTGCCCTCGGTCTGTTGTGTTCTGCGTACAGGTCCAGATGCGGTTATCAGGCGTCGTCATCTTCTCGATCGCGTCACTTTGCCTTGCCGGCTGCACATCCACGTCCGGCGTCGACGCACTGCAAGTGCCATCCAGCGAGACGACCAGCTCCGTTGTGCGGCCGCCCGCGCCGGTGGCGTCGGTCGGTGCGGCCGATGCCGCACCCGACTTTGAGCAGGAAGAGGCGACGGAGCAGACTGTGGCGATGGCCACTCCAGAGCCTGCCGACAGCATCGAACCACCCGTCGAGCCGATTGCCCTGGTGGCGCCGAAGCGGCTGGCACGAGCAGCACCGATCCTCGCCGAGCCGGTCCAGCGCTACCGTTTTCGTGACGCCAAGCCGATCAATTTCGGCAAGGCCTCGCCCAGGCACCTCGCCGTTCACGGCGTCGACGTTTCACGTTGGCAGGGCAACGTGAACTGGGCAAAGCTGCGCGCGCAGGGCGCGAACTTCGCCTACATCAAAGCGACCGATGGCGGCGATCATCTTGATCCGATGTTCATGAAGAACTGGCGCAATGCCGACGCCGCCGGCCTCAAGCGCGGCGCCTACCATTTCTTCTATTGGTGCCGTACGGCAGGCGAGCAGGCCGACTGGTTTATCCGCAACGTGCCGAGGGTTGAGGGCGCCTTGCCGCCGGTGATCGATGTCGAGTGGAACGGCGAATCCAGCTGCAAGCGGCGGCCGTCGCGGCAAAAGGTGCTGGAGAAGATGCAGGTGTTCATGGACAAGCTCGAGCCCCACTACGGCCAGCGGCCCATCATCTACACCGCGCCCGATTTCTACCGCGACAATCTCAGAGGCGCTTTCCCCGACTATCCGTTCTGGCTGCGCGCGGTGGCACAGCACCCGTCAAAGGTCTATCCCGGCCGCAAATGGGTGTTCTGGCAGTATTCCGGCTCCGGCCTGTCGCACGGCGTGAGAGGCCGCATCGACCTCAACGTCTTCCACGGCGACGAGAGAGCCTGGCGGAACTGGGTTGGTGGGCGGCAGATGGTGGCCGAGGCGGAGTAGGGAGTTCCTTCCGGGGGAACTTCTTGCTGCTCGCGCCTGCGGGGTGCTGATCGCGGCCGCAGAAAGCCGCCATTTGAAGGCCCGCATGAGATGAATATCGACGGACCTGACCGCCTGTCTCAGAACTGTCATGGATCCGTCATCGCTTTGAAATGTCGTTCCCCCAAAGCAGGTGGCTTCCATTCGAACAGGAGACGCCACCCGTGCCCCGCCATTCCGCGCTTTTCGTCCTGACGGCAGCGCTTGCTGCCTCCGTTTCGCTGCCGGCCCATGCCGACATGATGTTCAACCGGGTCGCGAGCTTCGCCGTCGCCGGAAACCTCCCGGCGGACGTCGAGCAGACCACGCCGACTTCGTCCGAGATCATCACGCCGACCGAAGACGGCATGACGCTGGTCTATTCCGACAGCCCGCTCGGCGCGGTCGGCTTCATCGACATCACCGACCCCAAGGCGCCCAAGGCCGGCGGCATCGTCAAGATCGAGGGCGAGCCGACGTCGGTCGTGGTCATCGGCGGGAAGGTGCTGGCCGGCGTCAACACGTCGAAGAGC
>NZ_RZSX01000014.1:0-19414 GCF_004023105.1 Mesorhizobium sp. M5C.F.Ca.IN.020.32.2.1
CGCCTGCTCCCCCAGTCGGTTGTCGTCCAGATCGAGGGATCGAGCTATCGGCTCCGGCAACACGCCGAACTGATACCGGAGCACCTGCGATCAAAAGCCGCCATCACTCCGCCAACCCTCAACCCACCATCGCGCGCGGCCGGCCGCCGAAAAATGGACACCCCGCCGCGACGCCCTGACCGGCCAAACTGGGGAATTTTACTTCGGCACTTCTGGAGAAAATTCAAGCGGCAATGAAAAGCCTGTCCAGTCTCTCGTCGGCCGCCTTGTCGCGCTGGATTGGTCGACGAAATCAATGACCGGCATTATCTGATCGTCGACGGCGTCGACGGTAAAAGCCATGGGATCGACATCGGCAGAGGCAAGCCGATAGAACCGATGCCCGACGGCTGCTTCGTGCGTGTCGCGCCAAGGAACACCGAGCCGAGGCAGGTTGATCGCACCGTCGCCGACATCGCCGCTGCCCATGGGGGGCGCTGCAACGTCGATATCCACCTGAAGCATGATCCATCCGTCACCGAGAGCTTTGCGCAAACGCATGTTCGGCGGCTGGAGGCGATCCGCCGCGCGACCGGCGGCGTCGAGCGAGAGCCGGACGGCACCTGGCTCGTCGCGCCGGACCATCTCGAGCGCGTCACCGATTATGGGCGCCAGCGGGCCAGGGCCGTGCCTGTCGTTATCGACAAGCTCTCATCAATGCCGCTGGAGCTCCAAGTCAGCTTCGACGGCGCCACCTGGCTCGACCGGGACCTGGTTGCCGAGAGACCGGAGGCGTTGCGCGACTCTGGGTTCGGGCGTGAGGTCCAGGAGGCGCAAGCCCGTCGGCGGCAGTGACTGATCGCGCAGGGTCTCGCGAATGAAGAGCAGGATCGGATCGTCTATCGCGCCAACATGCTTTCGATCCTGCGCCAGCGAGAGCTGAACCGTGTTGTTGGCCGACTGTCAGGGGAAGTTGCTGCCCTATGCTGAATTGCGATCCGGAGAACGAGTAGCGGGTACGCTCCGCCGCTCCGTCGAGCTTGCCAGCGGAAAATATACCGTCATTGAAAAGTCGCGCGAGTTCACGCTGGTGTGCCATGGCGGCCTGTGCTTAAGCGGCAGGTTGTGGTGTCCGGAATTCATGCGGGAAGAGGGATTCATGGACCATTGGGCTGCGAAGGAGCGGCCCGAGCGTTTCGTAGCATGACCTCACAGATTCATTGATATGCCTCAGCAACCATCTTGGACCGGCAATAGCGCGTTTGGCGGGGGACGGCCGAGAAAGTTACTTATGCCGCTTGAGCTTCAGCCACAGCATCTTGGATGGGCGCAGCGCGATGAAGGCGCGCTCCATCGAGGCAAGTGGCCCAGCTTGGACCGAATGCATCTCGATCATGGTGTGACCCTGACGGGTTGTTGGGCGGCATACACCCACTTGGATTGCTCAGGCCGACCCTTTGTTCGTCGCCGGCTGGCCGATCGCTCGTCAATGCTCCATTGGTGTGGCGCGTCGTCAACCTGTTTACGCGGGGAGTGGCCGTATGGGACACTTAGCTGTCCAGATTTGCTGCAGGATATGTGCGCGCCCTCCGCCAAAATCGCTGGCTTGCTGCGTTTTCGCGTGCGATTCGCCAATCGGCAGACCAAGTCCCTGTTATAGTTGTGAAGGAACGTCGGGGGCCGCCGAGTCTGACGAAGCGTCCATCCTAACGCAGCCGAAAAAGAGGAAATTCTATGCCTGTCCTGAATCGTGTCGCCGATCTGTTGCCGGATATCGTCGCTTGGCGTCGCGAGATTCACGCGCATCCCGAACTGGGATTTGAGGAGCATCGCACGTCGGCCTTCGTCGCCGATCGCCTGCGCGAATTTGGCTGCGACGAGGTCGTGACCGGCGTCGGCAAGACAGGCGTAGTCGGCGTAATTAGGGGTAAGCGCGGCGGAAGCCATGGAAAACTCAAAGTCATCGGATTGCGCGCTGACATGGATGCGCTGCCGATCGAGGAGGAAACCGATCTGCCCTACGCTTCTAGGAACAAAGGCATCATGCACGCCTGCGGCCACGATGGGCACACTGCGATGCTGTTGGGCGCGGCACGCTACCTGACTGAAACCCGGAATTTTGCCGGCACGGCGGTGATGATTTTCCAGCCGGCGGAAGAACTCAGCACAGGGGCGGTCGCGATGCTTGAGGATGGCCTGATGGAGCGCTTCGAAATCGAGCAGGTCTATGGCATGCACACTAGCCCGGGTTTGCCGATTGGTGCCTTCGGTATCCGGCAAGGTCCAGTAATGGCAGCAACAGACGGTATCGAGATCAAGATTGAAGGCCGCGGCGGCCATCCGGGAATGCCGCATAAATGCATCGACTCAATCTTGGTCGCCGCGCAGCTTATCACGGCCTTACAACAAATCTTGGCTCAGAACGTTGATCCGCTAGAGTCCGCGGGCATTTCTTTTCATTATGTTCATTCGGGCACTCCACAGAGATTCGTTACGCAAAGAGCAGAGGTGCTAGGGAGCATGCGCGCTCTGACGCCGGAAGTGCGTGATCTTGTCAAGAGGCGTATAAGCGAGGTCGTCGCTGGAGTTGCCCAGATGACCGGAGCCACGATTGATCTCACTTTCGGGAAAGGCGAGCTTGTTACTTTCAATCACCCCAAACAAACCGAGCTTGCAACTAGGGTGGCGAACGACGTGGCTGGTGAAGGCAACGTTATTGAGACACCACCCGTTATGGGTGGCGAAGATTTCTGCCACCTGTCGAATGCACGACCAGGTGCCTTCGTTTGGTGCGGCAATGGCGATAGCGCCCAACTCCATCACCCGGCCTATAATTTTAACGACGAGGCAATTCCGTACGGGACATCCTTCTGGATCAAGCTTGTCGAGAACGCGCTGGCTTGAGTTGACGGCCGAGTCGTAGCCGAAACGTTCCGGACGATACGCGTTGTGATCTGCTGGACAGTCATGCGCGGGTATGTCCCTCAGTAATTTTTCCGCCTGGTTACTGAATGGGAAAGACGAAAAGGTCAGTCTCAGCTGTTCAAATGGTAGTGGCCGCAAATCGTGACGAAAAGGATGTAACGAATGACGGAAATAGAAAATAAGGCGCTCGCGTTACGATACTTCGACGGAGAGTGGGAACTTGTTGACAAGGAATGCCGCTGCTTCCTTTCTGGCGATATGCCGTGCTCTGGATGGATGAAAGAGTACGAGAAGAAGGCGCTTGGATCAATCCTAAAGACGGTAGGACCGGTGACGACGACCATCGGCGATATGGTCGCGGAGGGCGACCGTGTCTGGGTAGAGTGGGAGATCAGCGCGAGGCTGACCAACGGAAACACTTATAACAACTGTTACGTCTACATGTTCAGATTCCGAGATAAAAAGATTGTCGAGTTCAAGTCTTTCGTCGACACACTTCATATGTACCGCACGATGGATGCACCGGAGGTGCGCGGAGAGGCCGGCAAACGACAGAGTCCCCTTACGAGCGTGACCGCGCGCATCGTAGCAGATGCCCCTGATCAGATTGATGGCAAGGAATAGGAAAATCGGCGGGCCTGTTCAACCACCCCTAGCAGGGCGGGCATAGCCACGGCTAACGGCGTCTAGGTGCGCAAATCTCAAGAAATCGCAGATTTAATGCACTTTTGCCAGAGGATTAGCGCACGATTGGGGTCCGAAGGCGAATACTCTGGTTTCGGCGCCTACTCAGCGGATTGCTGTCGTTTAAAGCGAGAATTCGAAGGGTCCAGCGTTGGTCTTCGCAGCGAGAGCATAAGTATGAAAAAAAATCTTCGAGCAAATGTGCAAGCTCAGTCTGCCGGGGTGACTATCGATCATCGTGCACGCATTCTGTCGACACTCACGGCAAATTCAATATTGGTGAAATGTTTATCTGTTTTTTGAAGAAGAGGAGAGCTTGAGCCATGCAGTTGAGCGGTGATCAGAAACTGGAAGCTTATCGGCGGATGCTCCGTATCCGCCGGTTCGAAGAGGAGGGTATGCGCCAATTCAAAGCTGGCAAGATTCCTGGTCCGTTCCACGTGAGCATGGGTCAGGAAGCAGCCATAGTCGGGTCCTGCTTGGCTCTTCGGGCCGACGACGCCATGACGGGAACACATCGTTCGCATGGTCATCCGATCGGAAAGGGTGCGCATTTGGACGCTCTCATGGCCGAGGTGATGGGTAAGGAGGGCGGCATTTGCAAGGGGCGCGGGGGTTCGATGCACTTTGCAGACAGATCGGTCGGGATCATAAGCGAATCGGCCATCGTCGGAGGGGGCATTCCTCTCGCCACGGGTTGCGCGTTCAGTGCAATGGTGAGGGGCGTCGACCAGGTTACTCTTTGCTTCTTTGGCGACGGAGCAGTGAACCAGGGCACATTCCATGAGAGCCTGAATATGGCGTCACTCTGGAAGCTTCCTGTCATCTATCTTTGTGAGAACAACGGCTATGCAATCACCACCTCGGTGGCGCGAAGCCACGGTCAGCCCGACATTGCACTGCGGGCAGCGGGCTACGGTATGCCAGGGGTGACGGTTGATGGGCAGGACGTAGGCGCCGTCTATGAAGCTACAGCGCGGGCTGTTACACGCGCTCGCGCGGGCGAGGGACCCACTCTCATAGTAGCCAACACGTACCGGTTCGACGAGCACAGTTTCGGGCTGGTCATCCCGGGGGAGCCTTATCGATCCATCGAAGAAGTCGACACCTACAAGCGCGATCGCGATCCCATCGAACTGTATCGGACTGTGCTCCTCGAAGAAGGCATAAACAAAGGGAGTCTTGGAGAAGTCGAGGAGGAAGTGAGCGAAGCCGTAAAACAGGCTGTAAATTTTGCTTTGGCTAGTCCTTTGCCTCGGCCGGAGACGTTGCCCGACTACCTGTTTAACTCGCCTGTTGCGGCAGCGCGCAGCTAATCCCGAGAGGAATTGATCTACATGCTCAGCGATGCGCAGATACTAGCTACTACCCCCGCCCCCTACGTTCAGATGACCTACCTTGAAGCGCTTGTGCAGGCGCAGATGGAGGAAATGGATCGCGATGAGCGGGTCGTTCTAATGGGAGAGGACATCTCGGTTTATGGGGGTGACAAGCTTGTTGAACGGTTCGGCAAGCATCGGATTTGGGACATGCCTATTTCGGAAGGCAGTTTCACCGGCGTAGGAATCGGAGCTGCTATCAACGGATTGCGACCGATAGTGGATCTCGAATTCGCCAGCTTTGCCTATCTCGCCTCAGATCAGATAATCAATCAGGCTTCGAAATTGCAGTATATGACTGGCGGCCAGATCGACATTCCTATCGTGATTCGTTGCTGTATGTTCTCCACGGGGTCGATGGCGGCGCAGCATGCCGACCGGCCCTATCCATTTTTCATGAATGTGCCAGGTCTTAAGATCATTAGCCCGACCAGCCCCGCTGATATTAAAGGGCTTATGAAATCGGCGATTCGCGATGGCGATCCTGTGCTCGTCTTCGAAGAGAAAAGGCTGTGGCCGCTCAAGGGAAATGTGCCCACAGATCCGGACCTTTTAGTCCCGATTGGCAAAGCGGATGTGAAACGCGTGGGAAGCGATGTTACCCTTATCGCTATCGCAGGCGCCATTCGGCCGGCGCTGGACGCAGTCGAAGCGCTCGCCACGGAAGGTATTTCGGTCGAAGTGATTGACCCACGGACGTTGAAGCCGCTCGACCATGAGACGTTCAAAACTTCCGTTGCCAAGACCGGAAGGCTTGTAATCGTTGAGAACGCTCACCGCGTCTGTAACGTGGGAAGTGAAATCGCTGCGGAGATGGCGGAAGAAGCTTTCGATCTTTTGAAGCGACCGATTCTACGTCTGAGCGCTCCGGACATTCACGTACCCTTCAGTCCGGCCCTCGAGAAGAACTTCTACCCGACGAAGGATAGCATCATCGCCGCCGTACGGCGGCTGCTCTGAGATCCTCGAATACTCTGAATAGATCGGAAGCAAAGATGACAACGGACATTATCCTACCGTCCAGTGGAATGGGTATTGAGGAAGCTACAATCGTTCGCTGGTTGAAGAAGGTCGGCGACGCGGTCAGTGAAGGCGAAATTGTCGTTGAAGTCGAGACTGCCAAGGCCACGGTAGAAATCGAAGCGCCCGCGAGCGGCATTTTGATGACAATCGTTGCACCGGAAGGTGCAACGGTAGAGATCAACGCGGTCATTGGAACGATTGACGCTTGATGTCCGGCTCTTTCACCGAAGTCTCCCTAACGCCATTGCGGAAGGCCATAGCCGCTCGAATGACGAAGGCCACTCAGACGATTCCTCACTTCCGCCTTGTGGCTAACCTAGAAGTTGATGCCCTTTTGCGTTGGCGGGCAGCACTCAACGAAATTGATCCGACCAAAAAAATTTCTCTCAATGATTGTCTCATCAAGGCGGTTGCGATTTCGTTGGTCGACAATCCCTCCCTAAACTGCCAGATGACGGACACGGCGATCCGCCGGTTTCACTGCGCTGACATTTCGGTAGTAGTCGCTGTTGAGGGTGGCCTTTCCACTCCAGTGGTCCGCGGTGCCGAAGCCAAGTCAGTGATAGAAATATCCGCAGAAGTAAAGGATTTCGCAGAGCGAGCAGTCCGCAATGCGCTCAAGCTTAGTGAAATATCCGGCGGTTCATTCAGCATATCGAATCTTGGCGGCTATGGGGTCGAGCAGTTCGACGCCATCATAAACGCACCACAATGTGCCATTCTGGCTATAGGAAGCGCTTCCCCTCGAGTCGTGGCAGATCAACTCGGCGATACCAGAGTGGCGACCGTCCTGACGTGCACACTGTCAGTTGATCACCGCGCGGTCGATGGAGCCGAAGCGAGCAAGTTCTTGCGGAGCTTGCGCGAAGTGGTTTCAGATCCAGAAAGATTGGCGCCGGCTTGAGCGGCCAAATTCGGTTAGGGCGCGCTTCAATAGCTTGAGGTGGCGCGAAGCTGCGGCGCAGCTCTGTCGGTAGCAGGGAAACACCGCTGGCGTCGGATAAGATGGAGGGTCCTATGCTAAACGCGATGGTGAACGGCACGGCGATCCCCGTGGTCGGGCTTGGGACTTGGACGCTTATGGGTGAAGCATGTTCGGAGTTGGTGGCGGACGCACTCTTGCTCGGTTACCGTCATATCGATACCGCAGCATACTACAAGAACGAACGCGCGGTCGGCGAAGGATTGCGATTTTCTGGGATACCCCGTGACGAGATCTTCGTCACGACCAAAGTTCATTATCCTGATATCGCCCCCGGTGACTTAGAGCGATCGGCAGAAGAGAGCCTGAAACGCCTCGGCATGGACACGGTCGACTTGCTGCTCATCCATTGGCCAAATCCGGCCATTCCGCTGACGGGCTCCATCAAGGCTCTGAACGCGGTTCGCAATTCGGGGATGGCACGGCATATCGGCGTGTCGAACTTCCCCAGCGGCCTGCTTGCGGAGGCAGTGCATCTCTCGGACGCCCCACTTTTGGCCAATCAAGTCGAGTATCATCCCTATCTTGACCAGACTAAGCTCCATGTCGCCTGCCGCGCGGCCGGCATGGCGATGGTCGCCTATTGTCCACTTGGTCGAGGCGGAGCCTTGTTCGAGGAGGAGGTGATAGGGGCCGCCTCGAAGCGGCATGGCAAAAGCCCAGCGCAGATCGTATTGCGATGGCATGTTCAGCAGGAAGGTGTGGTCGCCATTCCGCGTGCCGAGCGTAAGGAATGGCTGGCGGAAAACATAGACTTGTTCGACTTCGAGCTTTCCGCTTACGAGATGACGGCTATCTCGCGACTGGGTTCGCGTAATCATCGTATCGAAGATTTCGGTTCGTTGAAATGCGACTCACTGCAGTGGGACCAGCCTGGATAGTAGCCAAGACATCCCGACCCGGATTTATGTCGCGGTGCTGAAAACGTCACGAAGTGAGTTCCGGCCATACACTGCCGGATGAGAGCGAACCAACTGACCTAAGTAAGTTACTTCGGCGAGACCTGACCCATAGGGTGAACAGCGTGGCACCTGAACGGAACGACAAATGGCAATGGACGGGCGGGAGCCGCCATATTGCGGAATCTGGCTAGAATCATACAGTCGACTCTTTCCAAGGGTGCTGCAACTGTGCCGCCGTCAGCCGCACGACACCACGATAATGCCCGGCCAGCAGAAAACACTGGTGCCAGCATAGTTCGCTTTCGCTGATCTCCGTGTTCCCTGACCAGCCCGCCGACTATGGTGTACGCGGCTATCTCGCCTCCAGCACGGCACTGAGGAACTGACGCGTCCGCTCGTTCTGCGGGTTGCCCAAGAGCTGATCGGGCGGGCCCTGCTCGACGATCTTGCCGCCGTAGAAAAAACAGACGCGGTCGGAAAACTCCTTGGCGAAGCCCATCTGGTGCGTGACCATGAGCATGGTGAGGTCATGCTCGGCGCCGAGCTTGCGGATGACGTTGAGCACCTCTCCGATCAGCTCTGGGTCGAGCGCCGAAGTCACCTCGTCGAACAGCATCACCTTGGGCCGCATGGCAAGCGCACGAGCGATCGCCACGCGCTGCTTCTGTCCGCCGGAAAGTTGGATCGGAAAGTGATTCCTCTTGTCGCTGAGCCCCACCATGTCGAGCAGTTCGGCGGCGCGCTCCTCCGCCTGCTTCTTCGGCAGCCCGAGCACGGAAACCGGAGCCTCCATGCAGTTTTGCAGCGCCGTCATGTGGGGAAAGAGATTGAAGTGCTGGAACACCATGCCGATCTTGCTGCGGACACGCCGGAGATGCCGGTCACTCGCAGGGACCAAATGGCCATTCTTCTGCATGTGGGTGAGCGGCTCTCCATCGACCCAAATCACTCCTCCTTGGATTTGTTCCAGCGTCATGAGCATGCGCAGGACTGTGGTCTTGCCAGAGCCCGAAGGACCGATTATGCAAACCTTCTCGTTACGGGCGATGTCGAGATTGAGCTCGTCGAGCACGGTTAGCGCGCCATAGCGCTTTGTAACGTTTTCGAAGCGGACCATGGGTTCGTTCATGACTTTCTCGTTGCACGCGGTCTCGGGATTGTCCAGCACGGTCAGCGACCCATAACTTTTTGCGGCGTTTTCGAAGCGGATTCTGGGTTCGTTCATGACAATACCTCCTATTGCAGCCGATAGCGGCGGTTGAGCCAGATGCTCACCGACTGCACGATCGCAGAAGCGGCCAGACTGAACACGAGAAAGAAGAAGCCGACCATGACAATGGCCTCGGTGTAGCGGTAGTTATTGGCGCCGAAAATCTTCGCCTGCTGCAACATCTCCAGGATGGCGATGGCCGCCAAGATCGGCGTTTCCTTGAACATTCCGACAAAGTAGTTGCCCAGGGCAGGCACAATGGGAGGGATCGCCTGCGGCAGAATGATGGTGCGCCAGGTTCGGATTCGCGACAGATTGAGCGCCGTGCAGGCCTCCCACTGGCCTTCTTCAACCGCCAGGATGCCGGCGCGATACACCTCTGAGCAATAAGCGGCGTAGTGGATGCCGAGCATGCTGATGCCGGCGGTCCAGGCGGGGATGAGGATGCCGAATTGCGGTCCGACGAAATAGACGAAGAACACCTGCAGCAGCAGAGGCGTGGAGCGGATGAACTCCACAACCTCTGTCATGGCTGTAGACACGTAGCGGTTCGGCGACTGGCGGATCAGCGCGATGATTAGGCCTAGCACCAGAGCGATTGCGAAGCTCAGTACCGTGGCCTGAACCGTGACGATCGCGCCGCGATAGAGATACGGCAACGCTTCCCAGACGTAGGACCAGTCCCATTTGCTCATACCAGGGCCTCCCGCACGAAGCCACTTGAGAGACGGCGCTCCAACCACCGCACGAGGGGAGTGATCAGCGCACGCGCGATGAAGTAGTAGCCAAACAGCGCCACCGCGAAGAACAGCAGGTAGTTGCCGGTGGCGTCGGCTGCCAGCTTGGAGGCGGTGGTGAACTCGGTAATGGTGATGAAGAAGACGAGCGAGGTCGACTTAAGCAGCTCGATCAGCAGGTTGCCCGAGGGCGGTAGCATACTCCGGATCGCCTGTGGCACTACGATGCGGCGCATCATGGTGAGGCGCGGGAAGTTGAGCGCAGTACTCGCTTCATATTGGCCGCGGTCGACAGCCTGGATTGCGGCACGCACCACCTCGGCGAGGTAGGCAGAGTAGTTCATGCCAATGCCGAAGATGGCGACTGCCCACGGCGAAAGAGCAACGCCAAAGAAAGGCAGCACAAAGAACAACAAGTAAACTTGCACCAGCAGCGAAGTTCCGCGAAAGAATTCGAGATAGGCAACGGCTAACCATCGCAGCGGCCAAAGGGAGGAGACCCGAATTAAACCGGCAATAAGCCCGAGCACCACTGCAACCAGAGAAGCCCCGATGGTTACGACAACGGTGATCAGGAGACCGTGGGCGAGCGCTAAAACGCTGAAGTTAAGAGAGAATTCGTCCATGTTTCTATCCAGTTTTTACGCTCCCCGGCCGAGGCCGGGGAGACGCACCAGGATTTGAGAGGAACGGTTATGCTAAGCCTTACGATTTGCAGAGATCGGCAGTCTTGCTCCCGTCCGGCAAAAGCGACTTATCGTATCCGTACTTGCTGACCAATGACATCATCTCATCAGAGCCGATATAATCCTTCATCACCTCGTTGATTGCGTCGACTGTGTCCTGCTCGCCTTGAGGGAATGCGAACGCAGGATAGCCGGGTTTATAGTTTGGTTTGAAAGGGTCGGCGAGCTCGAGTGAATCATCGTTGCGGATCGCGCCTTTGATTCCCAGATATTCACCACCCCCGGCATCGGCGCGACCAGACTTGACTGCCTGGGCTATTTCTACATAACCGGCGACCTGCATGATCTTATCGTCTGGGATGCCGGTGTCTTGCGCTCTTTTCACGTCGGCATATCCGGCACCAGTAACAAAGATCAGCCCCTTGTCACGAATATCTGGCAAGGAATGCACCCCTTTGGGGTTGCCTTTGGGTACCACAAGACCGCCGTAGACCGTCCCGAACGGATTAGTGAATAGCACGTTGCGGCAGCGCTGAGGCAAAACGAACATCGCACTGGTGATCACATCGATCCGGCCTCCCTGCATGGCGGGGATAAGCGATCCCCACTCCATGTCCACTGGTTCGAACTTTGTCGCCCCCAGTTTCTTCAGGAGCTCCATCACCAAAACGTTGCCGATGCCCAGCATCTCGTTGTTCTCTCCCTTGAACGACCATGCGGTGTCAGTGGAGAAGCCGATGCGGACCGGCCCGCCGTTCTTGATTCTGTCGAGCAGCGCCCCCGCCCAGGCGGAGCCAGCCAACGAGGCCATCGCCACCGCAGTAATGCCGAGAGCGGCCATTCCCCTCAGAACTGCACGTCTCAGGGGATCAGTTGGGCCTGTGGGGTGTTGATCCTTGATCATAGATTCCTCCTTGTTTTTCGCGCTACCCCACTAAACAGGTGAGGACAGCGGTCTTCCCATCGTCATGCCGGTTATGATAACGCTTAGAGCACTCCATTTCGCGCGAATCTGGCCCGTAGGCGCAGGAAACCGGCGATTCAGGCGCCATTCACGCCTTCTGTGCCATCTCCGTTGGATTGGGAGGCTGCCGATCGTGATCTCCCACTAGGCATCCTTGGCCGGCACTCTGGTGGCGCATCTCAAAGCCGTGTTCGGCAGCAGTGGATCGTGCTTTTAGGTGGGGTACGCGATGTGCATGACCTTTTACACTTCGTTCTGCAGCCGGCGCTCGCGCACGGGTGTCAGGCGGCGCCATCTTCTCGTTGCCTCGATCACGGCATCACGGCGTCGGCAACGCATCGTGATGTTCGCCGGACGGGGTGTGATTATCATATGAATAAGGCGAGCTTTCTTCCTTGCCCAAAAGGGCTTCTCCCCGACAGGCTCGCCCTTATCCCCGCCGCGGGGTGAAGCGGGAGTCCGGGTCCTTGAGCGTTGCAGAGGCGGGTCCCGAAAAGCCTCATATCCGTTGGCACTCGTGCCGCGCGCCAGGATCGCCCCCCGTCTTTGAATCTGCGGGTTTGCGCAGCAGCTTCTGCACCCCGCCCACGACACTCAGATTGCGATCTGCAAGCGTGGCCGGCTGCAGATCAGAACCCGACTGGGATAAGGCGGGATGGGTGAACGGGCGATTGCTCGGAATACTGGCCGGCTTGCGTAGAATGCGCCGGCGTGAAGCCGATCAGGACGAGAGTATCGTCGATCTACAGTAGGTCGCAGAATTCTGCGTCACCACCCTCTCCCCGAACACGGCTTAAGGATTAAGAGATCGGCTCGCGCTTTTGGACTCCACCGTTTTGAGACCGGCGACGCCCGCAATCGATAGGCTACCAAACGTGCGCTTCCGCGAAAGCAGCTAACCAGATTACGCAACCAGGCGGCTACTGCCCCCGTCCATCGTTATTGTTGTTCCGTTCAGATATCTCGCGCCGTCCCCCACAATGAATGCGATTAGTTCCGCAAGCTCATTGGCTGTTCCGATCCGTCCCAAGGGATTGGCCGCAGCAATCCTTCCAGTGGCGGACTGTCGATCGAGTCCCTCGTCAACCATAATTTCCTCAATTCTCCTGCGCATCCTGCCGGTGTCAAAGTATCCTGGCGCTACAACATTTACGCGAACGCCACTTCCTGCAAGAGTATCAGCAAGGTGCTTGGCGACTACTGCTATCCCGGCTCGCATGACATTCGACGCAACCCTGTGGTCGGTCGCTTCGTGGATACCGGCCGACGTCACATAGACGATATCCCCCCCACGCTCCGACGCTTTCATCACTTTGGCTGCGGCTCGCGACAGCCGCACTGCACTCAGTAGCAACATCTCGTATGACTCATCCCAATCGTCGTCACTTAAAGTGTCGATAGTTCCGTATGGCGCGTGGCCAGAATTCACGACGAGGCAATCAACGCCTCCCAACAGATTGAGTGTACGATCGAACAAAGTGTCAACATCTGATCGTCGCGATAGATCTGCAACGATACCATGAGCAACTTCGCATCTCGATTTGTCCCTCAGTTCGGCAACAGCTTTATCCAAGTCCGGCTGATTTCGCCCGCAAATGACCACCTGCGCTCCATCTTGCCCAAGTCTATTTGCAATTGCGAACCCTAGACCTTTGCTGGCAGCAGTGACGAGAACCCTTCGGGTACTTCTATGCATTTGATGCCCTCTCAAATTGGCAGCTGTATTCGTGTAAACGTGCGATCAATTAACATGCTCAACGGTCACGATAACAGCGGGACCTCAAGCTGAGCCAACCCGAATATGAGCTTTTCCAGGATCGTGCGCGTCGCGGCCGCCGCAAGCAATTTGGACCTTTCGATATAGATCATGGCTGCCGAGATGCGGGTGAGATCCCTGGTTTTTGCGTTACATGTCGCGGGAACAAGCAACGCGATCCGGCCGGAGATCATATCGAATTCTACCTGACAACCTACACCTTCATTGCTGCTCCCGCTCGTGCAGTATGGCGTCGCTCATCTTCTCGGCAACCATAATCGTAGGGATGTTCGTATTTGCTCGCGGGCAGAATGGCATCACGGACGCATCGGCGATTCTTAAACCTGATAGTCCATGAACGCGGCCTGACGGATCCGTTACGCTGGTGGGATCCTGAGCAGATCCCATTCTGCACGTTGAAGTTGGATGAAAGTTCCCAAAAACATTCTGTCGAACAAAGCGGTCTAGAAGCTCGTCGTTGGTTAGGAGGTCTGAGATGCTGCGGCCATCTGTGATTGCGAATCTGATAAGGCTTCGACGAAGCGACGAGGAACTATCCATAAGCCCGGCGAGAAGGGATGTGAGACCGTAGTTCAAACGGTTGTACTTACCTATGCGCTTTGCTCGTCCGGTCCAGGTGGAAGGAAATGGGTCCAGCGCAATATTCACCAAAGCCTTGTGATTGATCAGTCGTGCAACGAATCTAAACGCGCTTTTCAGCCGCTGCGCGTCGCGTTCGTCGCTCAACATGTCAAAATTAACTTCTGGCTCAGCGAGATGAGAGGGACTTACGAGCGAAACAGTTCCTGTCGAGTAGACGCGATTAACCCAGAAATTGAGCGTCCCTAGACGTTGGCCAACGGGATGCCAGGCAGACTTTGCCAGAACCGAGACGGCCATATCGGTAAGGGGGCAACCGTCGTGACCGGATGAATATCGAGCATGCATCTGGATATATCCTGTCGCGGTCGGCAACATCCTATCCTTCGGTTTCAAGTACGCCGATATGGCGACCCCGGCGTGCTCCTGCAGATTTTTTCCGACCCCTTCAACGTCTGCGATGACTTGAATACCGAGTTTTGATAGAGCCTTACCTGGGCCAATCCCGGATCGCATCAATATCGCCGGTGAATGAATAGCGCCAGCACATAAGATCACCGTTTGAGCTCTATAGGATAGTTGGCCAGTTTTACTATCAGTATCCACACCCGTTACCTGGCGACACGAAAAGGTTAACTTTACGACCGTGGTCTCAGGCAATATTATTAGGTTAGGCCGAGCGCGGACACTCTCTGGCAAATAGGCCATCGCAGCTGATACGCGGCGACGGGCGAGATTTGTGAGTGGAACAACTGAGTGGCCATCGCGGAACTCACCGTTGAAGTCTGGCCGGTAGGGTATATTCTCGTCTTCAAAAGCAGTCGACACCGCGTTGACGAACCCTGACCACTCTCCCTTATCGGCACGGCTAATCGGCAGCGGCCCGCTATTGCCGTGGAAGCGATCGCGAAAGTCCAGATCGCATTCAAGCCGGCGGAAATATGGCAGGACGCCTTCCCAATCCCAACCCGTTGCCCCGGTGGACGCCCACTCATCATAATCGGCAGGGCCGCCCCGGTTAGCGACCTGAGCGTTGATACTGGAGCCTCCTCCAATGACACGAGCTTGCTCATAGTGGACACGTCGGTTGCTAGTTCGCGCAACCGCTGCGGTCAGCGACGGCCATTGGTACCGTTGGTTATAGTAAGCTCGCGTAGGGTTGCCATCGAGGATATCATCAGGGATAGCGTGCGGGGGAAAGTCAGGACCAGCCTCTATGAGCAGGACGCGACTGCCATTGGCCGACAACCTGTTGGCCATGACGCATCCGGATGAGCCGCCACCCACAATTATATAGTCGAAAAGCAACGACCCCTCCCATCTTGCGAGAGAAAAATAAGCACAATTCCACAGTGAGACCTGCAAAGAGAGCCGTTATTAGCAGGGAAGCTGCAATCTTCTGTGGTGTCCGCAGAATGTGCTCTTCGGCTGTAGTCCTACGTAGAGATGCCAATTTCCCCCGCCAGCACTGAAGGAGTCTTATAACCATCGAACCCAGCCTCAACCGAGACGCGGGCGAGTTTTACCCGCACACGACCTCAGTTTTTTCGGGAGCGATTGCACGAACTCGCACTGCTGCCGATAGTGTGCGTGCTAGCGCATTGCGCGTGGCCACGACGCATTCATCGCGAAGGCGCCACGCGAGCAAAGCACGGAGAAGCATGCCGCAATTATCTCGACTTCTTGCAGTTCTAGCTCGGTGGAATAATCAATCGATGGCCTATCTCACCGCTACGGCTGAACAAGATCGCTTAACGCAATTGCCTGAGAAGGTCCCTGATCGCGCGTGACGGTGCGGCTCTGGGCCCTGCTGCCTTCACCGGATGATGGCGGCGAGATTCGGATGCCGATATTTCTCGTCTGGACGTAGCCATCAAGTGCTTCCTGCCCCTTTTCCCGGCCGTAGCCAGACTGCTTCACTCCCCCGAACGGTGTTTCTACGCCGCCGACGTACCACCCATTCACGTACACTTGGCCGGCCCAAAGGCGATCGGCGCACCACAGAGCACGGTCAATATCCCGCGTGAACACGCCAGCTGCCAACCCTTGATCGGTATCGTTGGCTAGTTCGATCCCCGTAGCTGGGTCATCGAAAACAGTTACCGCGAGAACGGGACCGAATACTTCTTTCTGGAAGAGATTACTGTCTCGCGTGACATCTGCAAAAACAGTAGCGGCCATGAAATAGCCGCTCCGCTCCGAAAGTGCGGCTCCACCGGTTACCGCCCGTGCCCCCTCCAAAAGGGCAATCTCACACGCTTCCGTGACCCCCTTGCGCTGCTTCTTGGAGATCATGGGTGTGAGGTCACAATTTTCTCGCCCCGGACCAACGGTTAATCCTTCGACGCAAACCTTCACTTTCTCCAATAATTCGTCTGCGATCGATCGTTGGACGAGCAGTCTTGTTAAGTTGTTGCAATTCTGGCCGGCGTTCAAATAGGTTCCGATACGCACCGCGTCTACCACGGCATCGAGATCCGCGTCGGAATACACGACTGCAGCTGACTTGCCGCCCAGTTCCATGATACAGGGAACGATGCGTTCCGAGGCGGCCTTGAGCACCGTTCGCCCAGTTGCCGTGGATCCCGTGAAGACGATGTGACGAACATCGGGATGCTCGATCAGCGCTTGGCCAGCGGTCTGGCCGTAACCGGTGATCACATTTACGGCTCCGGCAGGCAACCCCGCGGTTTCACAGGCGCGCGCAAACTCGACCCCAGACAGGGGTGCCAATTCCGGAGACTTCACCACGACTGAGTTGCCAGTGGCAATGGCGCAAGCAAGCGAACGAGCCATTAGTTCAAGAGGGCCATTCCAGGGCACGATCTGGGCCGACACACCGAAGGGGCTCCTGACGGTGTAGTCGACAAACTCGGCGCCGCGAGGGATCGATCGACCTTCAAGCTTATCGGCCAGGCCGGCATAGTAGCGAAGGTAGCGTATAGCTGTGCGAACCTCACCCCGGGCAAGATCCAACGCCTTGCCCGTCTCGATGCAGTTAATGGTCGCGATCTCCTCGCTCCGCGCCTCGAGCGCGTCTGCCACACGAAATAGCATTTGTCCCCGGTCGTAGGGATGCATGTCTATCAGAACGCGGTCGCGAAAAACGCGGTTGGCGGCAGCAACGGCGAGATGAACTTCTTCAGGTCCCGCCTCCGCAACGACCGCAATGGTCTCCCCATTAGAGGGGTCATCAACCTCAATCCGTCCGCCGGACGAAGAATCTCTCCACTCTCCGTCTATATAATTCTTGACTACTTCTGCGCCAGCCATCGAAAAATCCTCCACACTTACCTATCATCCACGCAGAAGTACTGACGTGCGGCACAGTCCGTATGGTTTGGCGATGCCAAAGCGGAAACGCATTCGGACTGCCTGAGCATCGAACTGACCTGCGAAGACAAATGCAGACCGATCGGTGCTGCTTTTGTCGTACGCCTCTTCTGTCAGCTACTTGCCGCCGTGCTGTCCTGCACCGTTCGTACGCAGTCGCGGATGATTGACAAGCCCCGACGCAGATCAGCCTCGGCTATAGTGAGGGCCGGCATGAACTTTAGTACTTCACCATATGAACCAGCGGTTTCTAAGACCAAACGTCGAGCGAAGGCCTCCTTCGAAACGCGCGCAGGCAATGAGTGATCCTTTGGTGAAACGAGCCCATACATCAGGCCGCGGCCTCGTACGCTCAGCCCGAGTCCTTGGTGATCGGCGGCAATAGATGCAAGCTCGGTAGCTAGGATCTCAGATTTCCGCGCAATCTCATCCTCAAACTTTGAATCGGACCAGTAAGTTTCAAGTGCCGCGCGAGCAGTGACGAAAGCCAAATTGTTGCCCCGGAATGTCCCGGTATGGGCGGCGGGCTTCCAAACGTCCAGGTCGGGCTTGATTAGAACAAGAGCCATCGGCGTCCCGTATGCCGACAACGACTTGGACAAGGTAACGATGTCTGGCACGATGCCAGATGGTTCGAAGCTGAAAAACTTCCCCGTGCGTCCGACACCAGCCTGGATGTCATCCAGGATCAATACAATCCCATGCCGCGAAGTTAGCTCACGCAACCGCCGCAACCATTCAACACTGGCAGGATTGATACCTCCTTCGCCTTGAACTGCCTCGAGGATCACCGCGGCAGGGGTATCAAAACCGCTTGACGGATCGGCGAGAAGCTTCTCAAGATAGTCGATCGTGTCGAATGATTCCCCGAGATAACCCTCGTATGGCAACGACGTCACGTGGGCCAGCGGAAAGCCCGCGGCTGCCCTCATATCTTTATTGCCGGTGGCCGCCAACGATCCGGCGCTGACCCCGTGATACGACCCCGTAAACGACACAATATTTGACCGGCCCGTTACCTGACGAGCCAGCTTCAGCGCCGCCTCCACGGCATTGGCACCTGTAGGACCCGTGAACTGCAGCTTGTATGTCAGGCCACGCGGCTTCAGGATATAGCGCTCGAAAGCTTCAATAAATCCCTTCTTGGCTGTTGTAGCGAGATCAAGGCTGTGCACGATGCCATCGCGCTCAATATAGTCTAGCAACGCCTGCTTAAAGGCTGGGTTGTTATGGCCGTAGTTGAGCGCACCCGCTCCACCGAAGAAATCTAAGTATTCCTGACCGTCTGCCGCTGTGAGTGTCGTGCCAACACCCCGATCGAATAGGACCGGAAATGAGCGGACGTAGCTACGCACTTCAGACTCCAAGCGGTCGAAGAGTGCGAGGCTAACATCTTTGGCAATCTGGTTCATAAAGGCGGACTCCTTCGAGTTGGGCAGCCTGTAAGGCTAGTGGCCGGTTCAAATGTGAAGAGGACGGCCAGTGCCGTTTCTTGTAACATACCGGGTCCCGCAGCCCGGGTTGAGCGAAATATCGACCGGTAACCGCAGGAAATCAGCGTTCTATAGCCGGTTGCGCAGATTTCGAACAATTTGGCTCGTTGTGCCGGGTTGGCCAGCTACCAAACGGGCGGATGGCTCGCTAAGGATCTCCGTGAGGAAGCCGAGCGCGACGCCTCCGATGATGCCGAAGCGATCAGCTTGCGATTGGGCAAAGACCCAAACGAGGTTCGAACGCGCATGCCTGATCACGACAGAGCAGGTTTGACGCCGGTCTCCTCGTTCAATCGATGACGCCGCGTTTGTCATGGCAATTGGTGATTAATTCCGCGATCTCCTTTCCGTCAATCCGGATGCCATCTCAGCCCATCCTTTCGGAACGGTGAGAACCGGGGCTTGCCGGGAAAACGACGGTTCGGTTCCCATTGATGAAGGTGCGATAGTGGATATGCGCGTGGATAGCGCGGGCCAATACTTGGCTTTCCACATCGCGGCCGATGGAAACGTAATTCTCAGTGCTCTGCGCATGTGTGATACGGGCAACGTCTTGCTCGATGATCGGACCCTCATCGAGATCAGCGGTAACGTCATGCGCCGTAGCGCCAATCAGCTTCACGCCGCGCTCGAAAGCCTGTTTGTAGGGGTTGGCGCCCTTGAAGGACGGCAGGAATGAATGATGAATGTTGATGATCCGGCCGGACATCTTCTGGCAGAGCGCATCGGAGAGTATTTGCATGTATCGCGCGAGCACGACG
>NZ_RZSX01001500.1:0-732 GCF_004023105.1 Mesorhizobium sp. M5C.F.Ca.IN.020.32.2.1
CTGCGCGTCCATCGCTATCTCCAGCGCGTCTCGACCGGAGCGGCGACAGCGTCGCGTGCCTCGGCCACCACCCTCATCAGCGCGCGCAGCACCGCCTCGACGCCCTCGCCGGTGACCGCCGAAAGCAGCATCGGCGCACGGCCGGCGGCGCGTTTCAGCGAAGCAACCTTCTTCTTGCGTGCGTCGGCATCGAGCGTGTCGACCTGGGAAAGTGCTACGATCTCGACCTTCTCGACCAGCCCATGGCCATAGGCGTCGAGTTCGGAGCGCACGGTCTTGTAGGCCTTCCCCGGATTTTCTTCCTGCGCGGAGACGAGGTGCAGAAGGACGCGCGTGCGTTCGACATGTCCGAGGAAACGGTCGCCGATGCCGACGCCCTCATGCGCACCTTCGATCAGGCCGGGAACGTCGGCGATGACGAACTCACGCCCATCGATGCGGGCCACACCGAGGCCAGGATGCAACGTAGTGAAGGGATAATCGGCAATCTTCGGCTTAGCCGCGGTGACGGCGGCCAAGAAGGTCGACTTGCCGGCATTGGGAAGGCCAACCAGGCCGGCGTCGGCAATCAGCTTGAGCCTGAGCCAGATGTTGAGCTCTTCGCCCGGCTGGCCGGGATTGGCGCGGCGCGGCGCCTGGTTGGTCGAGGTCTTGAAATGCTGGTTGCCGAAGCCGCCATTGCCGCCCCTGGCAAGCAGGAAGCGTTGGCCGACCACGGTCAGGTCGCAAATC
>NZ_RZSX01001501.1:0-728 GCF_004023105.1 Mesorhizobium sp. M5C.F.Ca.IN.020.32.2.1
GCATGAAACTTGACGCGCGGCTGCGCGAGCACCTAGCCGGCATTCGCTTCGAGGATCTCTCGAAACCGTTCGTTTGCGTTGCAGCGGAAATCCGCACTGGCCATGAAATCTGGCTGTCGAGCGGCTCGCTGCCCACCGCCATGCGCGCCTCCTACGCACTGCCCGGCGTGTTCGAACCGGTCACTTGCAACGGACGCGTACTGGTCGACGGCGCTCTGGTCAATCCAGTGCCGGTCTCGGTCTGCCGTGCCTACGAGCAGCCGCTGGTGGTCGCGGTGAACCTTCACTATGATCTGTTCGGCCGCGCCGCCGTCATCAAGCACAGCGCCGGTGAACTGGTCGTCGAAAAGGATGCGCCAAGGCCCGGTCAGGCAGACACCGGCCACCAGTCCCGTGAGACACGGCTCGGCATCACCGGCGTTATGGTCGAAGCCTTCAACATCATCCAGGACCGCATTTCGCGTGCCAGGCTTGCCGGCGACCCGCCGGATATGTCGCTGCAGCCGAAGCTCAGCCATATCGGTCTGACCGAGTTCCACCGCGCCGACGAAGCGATCCGCCTCGGCTATGAGGCGACGATGGCCCAGATCGGCGAACTGACCCGGCTGCAGACGGTTCTGGCTTAAATCATCGAAGACTCGCGCAGAAGCGAAAACCGCTCTCAGGCACGTGCGGCATCGACGATGCGGAACTGCACCGTGCGGTTGCCGTTCCAGTGATTGCCCGAC
>NZ_RZSX01001502.1:0-728 GCF_004023105.1 Mesorhizobium sp. M5C.F.Ca.IN.020.32.2.1
ACCGTGAGAGGCGAGTCGTTGTAACGCATTTTTTCGCGTATCTCAGGGGACTTATATTCGGTGCCCGTCAGCGCTTCGAGACGCCGATCGGGATTTTTCTCCAGCAGTTTCGCCCAACGTTCGAGACGCTGGCTTCGGGTCGCTACGAGGTCTGTTGCTTCAGCGTGAACGTCGGCAACGGTATGCAGTTGGTCAAGTGTCTGGTGCTTCACGGCCGCCTCCTATTCAGCAGGTGAGTTCGTCCCACCCTGAAATGGAAATTATGGCGCTCCACGACGCCGACAAGGCCCTTATGCGCGGACCATTCGATCACTTTTCTGACGGCGCCGTCCTGTCATGAGCGCTCAATGCCTGCGGGGTCATCGGAGGCTCCCATCGGAACCATAGGCAAGCGTGGTCGTTCTGCGTGCATCGGCCCCTAGAGCGAAACCGGTCGAAACGGGTAGGCCTCAAAAATCCGGCGGACGTCGGCGACCCGCCAAGGCAGAGTGCAGCGAGCGGAAGGAAATCACACCATGGCCATTCTTCCCACTCCCGAACCAACGCCCACTCCGGCGCCCACGCCACCGCCATTTCCTGAACCGAAGCCTGTACGTGAGCCGGATCCGGACAGACTTCCCGACGAAGCTCCCGTCCCCAATCCGGATGAAAATGATGCGCCGCTGAAAATCGGTCCTAAAGCATCCAATCCCGACATTTGACGGAGCGGATTGGCGTCAAGCGAATCG
>NZ_RZSX01001503.1:0-715 GCF_004023105.1 Mesorhizobium sp. M5C.F.Ca.IN.020.32.2.1
CGGAAAGGTCGAGGCGACGGCACGATGGAACGGCCGGGGATGAAGGAAGCACGATGCTCTCGCAGATTGCCGCCGTAGTCTTCACAAAAGCACGCTCCCACGGCGTCAGGGTCCAGCGGTCGCCGAGTGCCAAGCGCTTGCGCACCCAGCGCGGTAGGATCTCGACGGCCGCCTTCAGAAATGGCCGCTGAAGCGGTTGAGCCACTCCCGGCAAGGCGGGAACGTCTTCCATGATCTCCAGGAATTCCAAGACGATCGGCGACGCGACGAGTCTTTGCCTCATCGCGTCGAACAGCGCGTAAAGCTCGGCCTGTGACGTGGGCGAGCCGGCCGCACCATAGAGAAGTGCGACGGGGCGAGCCTCAGCAAACATCACGTCCCGTTCGAAAAAATGCAGACGATGCACATAGACGTGATACGCCTCCATGAAACCAAACCCGGCCGTAGCTTGCACCCAGTCCAGCAACTCCGGGTCGGTGGCGTGGTATGGCTCACCTTCGCTGGTTCGACCTGAAACGCGCCCATGCATCCTGACCACACCTTCAATCATGGCCTTAGCCTTGGTTCGAGGGCCGTAGACCGTAACCAAGGCAGCGAGGCCCGTACGCTGTAATCGTCGGAGCGCGTGCGAGCGGAATGTGCTGTGCTGCCAAATGGCGTCGCGAACCCGCGGCTCCGCCAATTCGAGCAGCACCGCAGTAACCCCGCCGCTGAA
>NZ_RZSX01001504.1:0-714 GCF_004023105.1 Mesorhizobium sp. M5C.F.Ca.IN.020.32.2.1
CAACGTGGGCGAGCACGATGCGGCGGCGGGACAGCCCTTTAGCGCGAGCGGCGAGGACAAAATCCTGTCGCCAGACCTCGGCCATGCCGGCGCGCATCATGCGCAGGTAGAGCGCGAGATAGATGAAGCCGAGTGCGGACACCGGCAGGACGAGATGGCTGGCGATATCAACCGCGCGGTCGATGCCGGTCTTGGCCGACGCGAGGCTCTCGATGCCGCCGATCGGGAACCAGCGCAGGTCGACGGCGAAGACGATGATCAGCACCAGCCCGAGCCAGAAGCCGGGAACGGCATAGAGCGCCAGCGAACCGATCGACAGGAAACGGTCGCGAAAGCTGCCGGGCCTGGCGCCGGCATAGATGCCGAGTGCCGAGCCGAGCCCGAAGGAGAGCGCGGTGGCGCTACCCATCAAAAGCAGCGTGTTGGGCAGGCGTTCGAGGATGACGTCGCGGATCGGCCGCGAAAAGCTCACCGATTGGCCGAGGTCGAGATGCAGCAGCGCCCAGAGATAGTTGGCCAGCCGCGTCAGCGCCGACTGGTCAAGGCCCCAACGATGGCGCAGCAGTTCGATCATGCCGGCATCGCCGCCGGTCGAGGCGATATAGGCGTCGACCGCGTCGCCGGGGGCGGCTTCCAGCAAAAGGAAAGTGCCGATGACGACAATCAGCAGTACGAAGACGCTGCCGACGAGGCGACGGCGAAGGAGGGTGAGGC
>NZ_RZSX01001505.1:0-713 GCF_004023105.1 Mesorhizobium sp. M5C.F.Ca.IN.020.32.2.1
CAGATCGAGGCCGTAGCGGCGGCCGAGCAGGCCGCTTTCAGGTCCCATTGATATGACCACGGCGTCGCCAGCGACCGGACCGGCCGAGGTCATCACCGCGCGCACCCGATCGCCTTCAATGTCGAGGCCTTCGACCGTCGTGCCGTAGAGGAATTGCACGCCGAGTTTCTGGGCGGCATAGGCAGCGAGGTTCTGCGTGAATTGGCTGGAGTCGCCGGTCTGGTCGATCGGCGAATAGACGCCGCCGGCGATCTTATCCTTGGCCCCGGCAAGCCCGGGCTCTAGCTCGACCAGCCGGTCGCGGCCGACGATCTCGATCGGCAGACCGTGCTCGGCGAGATAGCGGTAATTGTCGGTGCCGGTATCAAGACTCTGCTGCGAGCGGAAGAAATAGAGAATGCCCTTCTTGCGCTCGTCATAGTGAATGCCGGTGGCGGCAGAGATGGCGTTGATGCAGTCGCGCGAATAAAGCGCCAGGCGCAGCTTGATATCGGTGTTGGCGCGCAGGCGCGCTCGCGTGCACTGGCGCAGGAAGCGCAGGCTCCAGGCGAAGAAATAAGGATCGAAGCGCAGCCGCACCTTGATGCCGAGATCGTGGTTGTAAAGCGCGCGCAGGAATGTTTTCAGCGCAGCGGGCGAGGCCCAGGCGGTGGCGTCGCCCGGCGACACCAGCCCGGCATTCGATTGGCTGGTGCCGCGCGCCGCCATTGGAT
>NZ_RZSX01001506.1:0-712 GCF_004023105.1 Mesorhizobium sp. M5C.F.Ca.IN.020.32.2.1
GATGATCTCGTTGTTGAAGCCATGCCGCTTCTGGTGGAACAGCACCGGTCCCTTGCTGTCGAGCTTGATGGCGATCGCGGTCACCAGCATGACTGGCAAGAACACGATGATGCCGACGATCGAGAAGACGATGTCGAAGGCGCGCTTGGCGACCGAATCCCAGTCGTTGATCGGCTTGTCGAAGATATCGAGCATCGGCACCGAGCCGATGTAGGAATAGGCGCGCGGCCGAAATTGCAGTGCGTTCGAATGCGCCGAGAGCCGGATATCGACCGGCAGCACCCACAGCTTCTTCAAAAGCTGCAGGACGCGCGATTCGGCGGTCAGCGGCAGCGACACGATCAGCATGTCGATGCGGGCGATGCGGGCGAACTCGATGAGCTCGGAAACGGTGCCGAGCTTCGGATAGCCGGCGACGATGGGTGGCGAGCGCTTGTCGCCGCGGTCGTCGAAGATGCCGCAGATACGAATGTCGTTGTAGGGCTGCTTTTCGACGGAGCGGATCAGGACTTCCGCCGCCGTGCCGCCGCCGACGATGACGGCGCGGCGCTCCATGCGCCCGTCGCGCGCCCAGCGCCGGATCAGCTTCGACATCAGCAGCCTCAGGCCGAAGATCAGCATGAAGCCGACGACGAACCAGGTGCCGAAAAACAGGCCCGAATAGTCTTCCGACATCTTCATGGCGAATGCCGTCAGCGCCATCAAGGCGAAG
>NZ_RZSX01001507.1:0-712 GCF_004023105.1 Mesorhizobium sp. M5C.F.Ca.IN.020.32.2.1
GCGGTGAACAGCACGGCATCGATGCGGCCAAGCAGCGGCTTTACGCGCAGCGCAAGGCGCTGCGGCAGGAACCGCCCGGCTGTCGTCGCCGCGGAAAAGCGCACCCACAACTCTCCGTTTTCCGCCTCTTTTCTGGGTCTGGGTCTAATGAAAACACATTAAGAAACGGTTGGGTTGGGGGCGCCCTTGGGGGAAGGTGGCCGAGCTAAGCTCACCCGGACGAGGGGGCCACTTGGCGCCGACGGCGATCCGTCAAATACCCCAACCGTCTTGGCGCTACGCGCCAATCCACCTTCTACAGGGTGAGAAGGAGAGGCGACACCGATGCCTCGTCGCCGGGTAGCGGGTTAGCTTGAAATAAGCGAGAGCGCTGACTCTTCCACCGATCCACAATCGTAAGGACCGTCTTTGCTGCGGGCAGCGAGTGGCCTATCAACTCAACCCAATATACGAGCTTCTCTCCATCGAGAAACGGCTCAAACCGCGCCACGCCATCGATCCAGTCGCCGGTAAGGCTCGTAACGTAGTCGGGTGCGGCTCGAACCGTGCCAGTGCCCCTTAACCCCAACCATAGGAATTGGTGATAAGCACTCGGTCGCCGTCAGAGAATTTTGCCACTACTTCACCTGCTTTTGGTAGGGACCTCGTGCCGCCGGCTTTAGCGCCTTCGCCGCGCGTGATAACGGAGCGCCGGCGGGACAGCGCCCCCCTC
>NZ_RZSX01001508.1:0-710 GCF_004023105.1 Mesorhizobium sp. M5C.F.Ca.IN.020.32.2.1
GTTCAGACTCGAGGGTGATCTGGAGACGCTTCGGGGCCACAAGGCGGCTATCGAGGATGACATGCGCCGGCGCGAGCGCCTAACCGCGCTGCTGGAGAAGCGTGATCGCCTCGAGGAGGAGCGCAGTCAGACTAGGACCCGCCTGGCTGAGGCTGGCGAGGAGCTGACCAAGGCGATGTCGCCAGCGTGGGCAGCCTTGATCCGGCCAAGGTTAGCCACGGCCGTCGCCGATTTGCGCGCTCGGGAGTCGGACCTCCAGGTGGCCGTTACACGGGCTCAGGTGCTGCACAGCCTCGCTCACGGCTCCGATCCCAGCTGCCCCACCTGCCTGCAGATGGTGGGCAAGGATGCCCAGGCAAAGATCCGCGCCCTGGTCGACGGTGGCACCGACGCGGGCGACGACGCTAGCCAACGCGAACTGGCGTCCGCGCGCCGTCGCCTCGATGCGCTGGAAGCCCAGCTGGCCGCCGCCAACCCCGAAGCCCTGCGCATCCTCTGGGCCCGCCAAGAGCGACTGCAGAACGACATCTACTCTGCCTCGGCGGCGATCGAAGAGATCGACAAGCAGTTGACAGGGGACGCCGAAGATGAACTGCGCGGCCTTCGCCGGGACTACGATAGTGTCCTGCGTCAGATCGTTGCTACGGAGGAGGGAATCCGAGCTACGCAGCAGCGGCTGTCGGAGACAGCCACTTATCGCGACAATATCC
>NZ_RZSX01001509.1:0-709 GCF_004023105.1 Mesorhizobium sp. M5C.F.Ca.IN.020.32.2.1
ATGTGCTGGGCAAGCAGGCCAATTGGGATGCGGCAACGGCGCGTCTAGGTGCCGAACTGTTCGCCCGCAAGCGCGACGGGCGCGGCCAGTTCATCGCCGCGACGCCAGAGGCGATCTCCGAGCGGGTGCTGCTGACGCTGACGCGCTGGTCGGCGGAATACATCCTCGAAACCGCCTTTGCCGAGGACGGGTTGGATGGCGCGGCGACCGTGGCGCACGCGCTGGTGCAGCGCGCCGTCGACGCGCATCCCGGCATCGCACGGCTCAGCGTCGCGCTCGACCGTCCGGTGATCGGCCTCGGCGCCTCGGCGCCGCTGCACTATGCCGGCCTGGCCGAGCTGGTCGGCAATGGCTGCGTGGTGCCCGAGGATACCGACGTCGCCAACGCGCTCGGCGCCGTCGTCGGCCAGGTCAGGGTTTCGGCGGAAGCGCGGGTCAGCCAGCCCAAGGAGGGGCTGTTTCGCGTCGCGTCAGGCGAAACCGTGCGCGATTTTGTCGACGAGGCGGCGGCGATCGCCGCGGCGGAGATCGATGTGCGGGCGATAGCCGCCGGGCGGGCCAGGGACGCCGGCACCGACAGCGCCGAGATCGAAATCGCCAGCGAATTCCGCGTCTCCACCGTCGAGGGTCAGCGCATGTTCATCGAGGCGCATGTGGTGGCGGTGGCGTCCGGCAGGCCAAGGATTGCGGTGTAGGCCCCCTTCTCCCC
>NZ_RZSX01000150.1:0-9409 GCF_004023105.1 Mesorhizobium sp. M5C.F.Ca.IN.020.32.2.1
GCATGCGTGTCGACCGTGCCGCCGCCAAGCACTTTTCCCGGCATGAAGGCCAGGGCTTTTATTTTTGTTCGGCCGGCTGCAAGGTGAAATTCGAGGCGGAGCCGGCAAAGTATCTTGGCGACAAGCCAGAGCCGCAGGCGATGCCGAAAGGCACGCAATACACCTGCCCGATGCATCCCGAAATCGTCCGCGACAAGCCAGGCGCCTGCCCGATCTGCGGCATGGCGCTGGAGCCGATGGGCGTGCCGACCGGCGATGAGGGGCCGAACCCGGAACTGGTCGACTTCACGAGGCGGTTCTGGGTGAGCGCCGTATTGTCGGTGCCATTGCTGATATTCGCCATGGCGCCAATGCTCGGGGTGACGTTTAGCGCCTTCATCGAGGATTCGGCAAAGATCTGGGTGGAATTGACGCTGGCCAGCCCGGTTGTGCTGTGGGCGGCATTCCCTTTCTTCCATCGCGGCTGGGATTCGGTTCTCAACCGCAGCCCCAACATGTGGACGCTGATTTCGCTCGGCGTTGGTGCGGCCTATCTCTACAGCGTCGTTGCCGCGCTTTTCCCGGATATATTTCCGCACCAGTTCCGCGGTCATGAGGGGACGGTGCCGGTCTATTTCGAGGCGGCCGCCGTCATCGTGGCGCTGGTTTTCCTCGGCCAGGTGCTGGAGTTGCGCGCCCGTGAGAAAACCGGCTCGGCGATCCGCGCGCTGCTCGACCTCGCGCCGAAGACCGCGCGGCTGATCGGCGAGGACGGTTCCGAAAACGACGTGCCGCTCGACACGGTCAAGGCCGGCGATCGCCTGCGCATCCGCCCCGGCGATGCCGTGCCGGTCGACGGCATCGTGCTGGAAGGCCGCTCTTCCATCGACGAATCGATGCTGTCAGGCGAGCCGCTGCCGGTCGAAAAGACCGAAGGCGACCCGCTCACCGGCGGCACGCTCAACAAGAACGGTTCGCTGATCATGCGCGCCGAGAGGATCGGCGCCGAAACCACGCTGGCGCGGATCGTCGAGCTGGTCGCCAAGGCGCAGCGTTCGCGCGCGCCGATCCAGGGTCTGGCCGACCGCGTCTCCTTCTATTTCGTCCCGGCCGTCGTGGTGGTTGCGATCGTTGCGTTCATCGCCTGGGCGATCATCGGGCCGCAACCCAGCCTGGTCTTTGCCATCGTCTCTGCGGTCTCGGTGCTGATCATCGCCTGTCCTTGCGCGCTGGGGCTTGCCACGCCTATGTCGATCATGACCGCCACGGGGCGCGGCGCGCATGCCGGCGTGCTCATCAAGGATGCCGAGGCGCTCGAACGCTTTGCTTCGGTCGACACGCTGATCGTCGACAAGACCGGCACATTGACCGAAGGCCGGCCGAGACTGACCGACCTCGTCGCGGCCGAAGGCATAACGCAGGATGATCTGCTGGCATTTGCCGCCGGCCTCGAAAAAGGCTCGGAGCATCCGCTGGCCGAGGCGATCGTCGAAGGCGCCCGTGAACGCGGGGTAAAGATTCCCGACGTCGGCGGTTTCGAGGCGGTGACCGGCAAGGGCGTTTCCGGCACGGTGTCGGGAAAGGACGTCGCGCTCGGCAACGCCGCGATGATGGCCGATCTCGGCATCCATATCGCATCCATCTCGACCAGCGCCGAAGCGCTGCAGGCCCAAGGCAAGACCGCGATGTTCGTCGCCGTCGGCAAGAAACTGGCCGGCATCGTCGCCGTCGCCGACCCGATCAAGGCAACGACATCCGAGGCGATCAAGGCGCTGCACGACCGCGGCCTCAAGATCATCATGGCGACCGGCGATAACGAACGCACGGCGAAAGCCATCGCCAGCAAACTCGGCATCGACGAGGTGCGTGCCGGCCTGCTGCCGGAACAGAAGAGCGCGCTGGTCGAGGAGTTGCGCGCCAGGGGCGCCGGCGTCGCCATGGCCGGCGACGGCGTCAACGACGCGCCGGCGCTGGCCGCCGCCGATGTCGGCATCGCCATGGGCACCGGCGCCGATGTCGCGGTCGAAAGCGCCGGGATCACGCTGGTCAAGGGCGATCTCAACGGCATCGTCCGGGCCCGCACGCTCGCCCAGGCGACGATCCGCAACATCCGCCAGAACCTGTTCTTCGCCTTCCTCTACAACGTGCTTGGCGTGCCGGTTGCCGCGGGCGTGCTCTACCCGCTCACCGGCACGCTATTGTCGCCGATGATTGCGGCAGCGGCGATGAGCCTGTCATCGGTTTCGGTCATCACCAACGCGTTGCGGCTCAGGACGTTGAGACTCTGAGCCAAGCCTCGAGATAGAAATTCGTTCAAAAAGGAGATCATGAATGACCTTGGCCAAGAAGATCGTGCTGCTGCTGATGGCGGCCGGAATGCTGCTTGCCGTTTTCCTCGAAAGCATTCCGTCGCAAGCCCAGGAGATGAAACACGACAAGGGGGCGCACGACATGGGCGCGATGGGCGCGCAAAGCCCCTCGACCAACGGGTACAAGGCGGCGATGGACAAGATGCACACCGCCATGATGGCGATCGAACCTTCCGGCAATACCGATGTCGATTTCGCCCGTGGCATGATCCCGCATCATCAGGCCGCAATCGACATGGCCAAGATCGAGCTTGCCAATGGCAAGGATCCGGAAATGCGCAAAATGGCCGAAGCGGTGATCGCAGCGCAGGAAGCCGAGATCAAGCAGATGCAGGATTGGCTGGCCGCCCATCCGGTGGAGTAGCACCAGGCAGCTCGCGGGAAATCCGGGGTGGATTTCTCCCGAAGGGTGTGCTGCCATCGGGCGTCGACTGGAGCCCGCCATGCCATCAACGATAAGAACCACCACATTGCCCTCGGGCGAAGCCCTTCCCGTGCTGGGTCAAGGCACGTGGAGGATGGGCGAGGATTTCAGCCGCCATGCCGATGAGGTCAACGCGCTGAAGCTCGGGCTCGATCTCGGCATGACGCTGATCGACACCGCCGAAATGTATGCCAGCGGCGGGGCCGAGGAGGTGGTGGCGGATGCCATTGCCGGGCGCCGCGACGAGGTGTTCCTGGTCTCCAAGGTGCTGCCGTCCAACGCCTCGCGCATCGGCGTTCCGGCGGCCTGCGACAGAAGCCTCAAGCATCTGCGCACCGACCGTATCGATCTCTATCTGCTGCACTGGCCCGGCAGCCTGCCTCTGGCGGAAACGGTCGAGGCCTTCGACGCGTTGAAAAAGGCCGGCAAGATCCGCCACTGGGGCGTCAGCAATTTCGACACCCATGAGATGGACGAACTGGTCAGCCTGCCGGCCGGCGACAGCGTCCAGACCAACCAGATCCTCTACAATCTGTCTCAGCGCGGCCCCGAATTCGACCTTGCGCCCTGGAGCCGGCAACGCGGCATTCCGCTGATGGCCTATTCGCCGGTCGATCAGGGCGTATTGGCGCGCAATACCACGCTCGAAGCCATCGCCACCCGCCACAATGCCACGGCGGCTCAGTTGGCGCTGGCCTGGCTGATGGCACAGGACGGCGTCATCGCCATCCCAAAGGCCGGCAGGCAAGAGCATATCCGCCAGAATGTCGCTGCGTTGGACATCGAGCTCACCTCGGAAGATTCCGCAGAAATCGACCGTGCCTTCCCGCCACCGACCCGCAAGCGCGGGCTGCAGATGATTTGAGGTGGCGCAGGACCTAGGGTCGCGTTCCCTGCGCTATCGTACGAAGCCTGACTACTTCCCCGCCATTCCCTTCAGCCGATACAGCGCTTCCAGCGCCTCCCTCGGCGTCATCTCGTCGGGATTGATCTCCCCTAGCGCCGCGCTCAGTCCATCGCTCTTTACCGGCTTCGGCGCCTCTCGTTTCACCGCCACCGAAAACAGCGGCAGATCGTCGACCAGCCGGTTTGCCTTGCCCGAAACCTCGCCCGCTTCCAGCTGGTGCAGCACTTCCCTGGCCCGCCCGACCACCGCTTCCGGCAAGCCGGCCAGACGCGCCACCTGCACGCCGTAGGAGCGGTCGGCGGCACCCTTGCCGACCTCGTGCAGGAAGATCACGTCGCCCTCCCATTCCTTGACCCGCATGGTGACGTTGTGCAGCCGAGCGAGTTTGGTGGCCAGCGCCGTCATCTCGTGGAAGTGGGTGGCGAAGATCGCCCGGCAACGGTTCTTCTCGTGCAGATACTCGACCGCCGCCCAGGCGATCGACAGGCCGTCGAAGGTAGCTGTGCCGCGGCCGATCTCGTCCAGGATCACCAGCGCGCGTTCGCCGGCCTGGTTGAGGATCGCCGCCGTTTCGACCATCTCGACCATGAAGGTCGAGCGGCCGCGCGCCAGATCGTCCGAGGCCCCGACACGTGAAAACAGCCGGTCGACGACGCCGATATGGGCTGATGCCGCCGGCACGAAGGAGCCGGTCTGGGCGAGGATGGCGATCAGCGCGTTCTGCCTGAGGAAGGTCGATTTGCCGCCCATATTGGGGCCGGTCAGCAGCCAGATCGCGCCGTTCTTGGCATCGCCTTCCGGCGATAGATCGCAATCATTGGCGACGAACGATCCTTCGCCCGAACGCCGCAGAGACTGTTCCACCACCGGATGCCGTCCGCCCGAAATTGCGAAGGCGAGGCTGGCGTCCACCACGGGCCGGCACCAGGCTTCGCTTTCGGAAAGCAGCGCAAGTGCCGCCGACACGTCGAGCACGGCAAGCGCTTCTGCGCCGCCGCGGATCTTGTCCGCCTGGCCGACCGCTTCCGCCGTCAGCCTGTCGAAGGCGGCAAGCTCGATCGCCAGCGCCCGGTCGGCGGCATTGGCGATCTTCGATTCCAGCTCGGCGAGTTCGGTCGTGGTGAAGCGCATGGCATTGGCCATGGTCTGACGATGGATGAAGCGCGCCTTCGCTCCATCGCTGCTCGTCATGATCGCATGGTGGTTGGCGGTGACTTCGATATAATAGCCAAGCACATTGTTGTGCCGGATTTTCAGCGAGCGGATGCCGGTTTCGTCGATCAGCGAGCGCTCCAGCCCGGCAATCACCTTGCGCGATTCATCGCGCAGTGCCCGCATCTCGTCGAGCTCAACGTGGTAGCCGCTGCGGACGAAGCCGCCGTCGCGCTTGAGCAGCGGCAGCTCGTCACTGAGCGCCTGCGTCAGATGCTCGGCCAGCGGACGTGACAGCGCCTCGATCGCCGCCAGCGCCGCCGCCAGTTCTTGCGGAAGGGCGGTCGCCCCGAACAGTTCGGCAATAGTGCCGGCAGCGTCGAACCCGGCACGCAGCGCGCCGAGATCGCGCGGGCCGCCGCGGTTGAGCGCCAGCCGCGACAGGGCGCGAGGCATGTCGGCGACGCTCTTCAGGCTCGCCCGCACCGCCTGGCACAGCCGTGTCTCCGACCGGAAGAACGACACCGAATCCAACCTTGCACCAATTGCCGCCGGATCGGTCAGCGGCGCCATCAGCCGGTCGGCGAGCAGTCGCGCCCCACCGCCGGTCACCGTGCGGTCGATCGCCTTGAGCAGCGAGCCCTCGCGGCTGCCGGAAAGGGTGCGCAGCAGCTCCAGATTGGCGCGTGTCGCCGGATCGATGAACAGCGTCGAACCCTGCTCCTCGCGCTCGGGCGGCGACAGCGGCGGCCGCTCGGCCTTCTGCGTTTTTTCGACATAAGCGATAGCGCCTGAGATCGCCGATAGCTCGGCGCGGGAAAACGTGCCGAAACTGTCCGGCGTCGCCACCGCGAAGAAACGGGCGATGCGCCCGGCGGCTGATGCCGAGTCGAACAGGCTCGGCGGCTGCGGATTGGCGACCCGGCCGAGCACGTCGAACACCGGTTTCAGCTCGGGATCGTAAAACACCGGCTCGGCGACAATCAACTCGCGCGGGTCGACGCGAAAGACATCGGCGAGCAGCCGGTCTGCGGTGGTCTCGGCAACGCGGAAGGCGCCGGTCGAGATCTCGATCCAGGCCAGCGCAAAACTTCCTTGGTTCCCTGTCGCGCTGCCGCGCTCCCCGCCTCTTGGCTCGGCCCCGCCCTTGACCCGGCCAAGCGCCATCAAAAAGCTCGATTCTGACGGCGCCAGCAACTTGTCCTCGGTGATGGTGCCGGGCGTCACCAAGCGCACCACGTCGCGGCGCACCACCGACTTGCCGCCGCGTTTCTTCGCCTCGGCCGGATCCTCGATCTGCTCGCAGACGGCGACGCGGAACCCTTGTCCGATCAGCTTCTCCAGGTAGTCGTCGGCGGCATGCACCGGCACGCCGCACATTGGGATGTCGAGGCCCTGGTGCTTGCCGCGCTTGGTCAGGACGATGCCAAGCGCCCGGCTCGCCTTCTCGGCGTCGTCGAAGAACAGCTCGTAGAAATCGCCCATGCGGTAGAACAGCAGCGAATCCGGGTTCGCCGCCTTGATCTCGATATACTGCTCCATCATCGGCGTCGCCGGCGCAAAGGCCGGCGTAGCGCTGTCGCTGCGAATGGGCGTTTCGTCGTTCAAGAAGCTGCTTCCAAAATTCCCGAGCTATCTGCTTGGCGGTTTACAGCGGCGAAGTGTAGCCTTAATCCCGAACGTTCCACAAAAGAAAGCATTGCGCCCGTCTCGACGAGGTGCTGCACGGGTGAGGAAATCGAAAGCATCATGGCCAGGAAAACCGAAAACCCCGGGCCCTCCGTCAGTGCGCAGGAGGCGCTGGAATTCCACGCCATGGGCCGTCCCGGCAAGCTGGAGATCGTCGCCACCAAGCCGATGGCCACCCAGCGCGACTTGAGCCTCGCCTATTCGCCGGGCGTCGCGGTTCCGGTCCTCGCCATCGCCGAGGATCCCAGCCGCGCATTCGACTACACGGCGCGCGGCAATATGGTCGCGGTCATTTCCAACGGCACCGCCATCCTCGGCCTCGGCAATCTCGGCGCGCTGGCCGCCAAGCCGGTGATGGAAGGCAAGGCGGTGCTGTTCAAGCGCTTCGCCGATGTCGATTCCATCGATCTCGAGGTCGACACCGAGGATGCCGACGAGTTCATCAACTGCGTGCGCTTCCTCGGGCCCTCCTTCGGCGGCATCAACCTGGAAGACATCAAGGCGCCGGAATGCTTCATCATCGAGCAGCGGCTGCGCGAACTGATGGACATACCGGTCTTCCACGACGACCAGCACGGCACAGCCATCATCTCGGCCGCCGGCCTGATCAATGCGCTGGAAATCACCGGCCGCGACATGAAGACCACGAAAATGGTCTGCAACGGCGCGGGTGCGGCTGGCATCGCCTGCATCGAGCTGATGAAGGCAATGGGCTTTGCGCCTGAAAACATCATTCTGTGCGACACCAAAGGCGTCGTCTTCCAGGGCCGCACAGAAGGCATGAACCAGTGGAAGTCGGCGCATGCCGTCAAGACCGACGCGCGCTCGCTAGCCGAGGCGCTGGACGGCGCCGACGTGTTTCTCGGCCTGTCCGCCAAGGGCGCACTGACCACCAAGATGGTGCAGTCGATGGCCGAGAAGCCGATCATCTTCGCCATGGCCAATCCCGATCCGGAGATCACGCCGGAGGAAGTCGCCGAAATCCGCACCGATGCCATCATGGCCACCGGCCGTTCGGACTATCCGAACCAGGTCAACAACGTGCTCGGCTTCCCCTACATCTTCCGCGGCGCGCTGGACGTGCGGGCGACCACCATCAATGATGACATGAAGATCGCCGCGGCGCGGGCGCTGGCCGAACTGGCGCGCCAGGACGTGCCCGACGACGTCGCCGCCGCCTACCAGGGCATGCGGCCGAAATTCGGCCCCAACTACATCATCCCGGTGCCGTTCGATCCGCGCCTGATCTCGGCCATTCCGATCGCGGTCGCCAAGGCAGCGATGGAGTCCGGCGTCGCGCGCAAGCCGATCCTCGACCTCGACCGCTACGCGCAGGAGCTTTCCGCCCGCCGCGATCCGATCGCCTCGACGCTGCAGCGCATCTACGATCGCGTGCGCCGCCAGCCCAAGCGCATCGTTTTCGCCGAGGGCGAGGAGGAGCAGGTGATGCGCGCCGCCGTCTCCTATGTGAACCAGCGGCTCGGCACCGCCATCCTGCTCGGCCGCGACGACATCATCAAGGAGAACGCCAGGAACGCCGGCATCGAGCTGAACAAGCAAGGCATCGAGATCATCAATGCGCGGCTGTCGCGCCGCAATGGCGTCTACACCGACTATCTGTACGAGCGCATGCAGCGCAAGGGCTTCTTGTTTCGCGACTGCCAGCGCCTGATCAACAACGACCGCAACCATTTCGCCGCCTGCATGGTGGCGCTGGGTGATGCCGACGGCATCGTCACCGGCGTCACCCGCAACTACTCCACGGCGCTCGACGACATCCGCCGTGTCATCGACGCCAAGCCCGGCCACCGCGTCATTGGCGTTTCGATCGTGCTGGCGCGGGGCCGAACCGTGATCGTCGCCGATACCGCCGTGCACGACATGCCCAATGCCGAACAGATCGCCGACATCGCCGAGGAAGCCGCCGGCTTTGCCCGCCGCATGGGTTATGAACCAAGGCTCGCCATGCTCGCCTATTCCACCTTCGGACATCCGCAGGGTGAGCGCTCCGAGCGCGTCCAGGAAGCGGTGCGCATCCTCGACAAGCGGCGCGTCGATTTCGAGTATGACGGCGAGATGGCCGCCGACGTGGCGCTCAACGCGCGCGCCATGGCGCAATACCCGTTCATCCGGCTGACCGGCCCGGCCAATGTGCTGATCATGCCGGCGTTCCACTCGGCCTCGATCTCAACCAAGATGCTGCAGGAACTCGGCGGCTCGATGGTCATCGGCCCGCTGCTGGTCGGATTGGACAAGCCGGTTCAGATCGTCTCGCTCAACGCCAAGGACAGCGACATCGTCAACATGGCGGCGATCGCGGCGTATACGGCGGGGGCGTGAGGAGCGGACGTCTCTGCCTTCTCCCATACCGAAGGGAGAGAAGGAAGAGACGGCGTCGAGCCCTACAGCAGCCCTGCCTGCTCAGCCTCGTGGCGCAAATTCTGCCGCGGCCTTGGCCCGATCTGCTGGATGACCAGTCCGGCCGCCAGCGAGCCGAGGTCGCCGCAATCCTTCAGGCTGCGCCCTTGCGTGTAGCCGTAGAGGAAGCCGGCGGCATAGAGGTCGCCGGCGCCGGTGGTGTCGACCAGTTCGCGGATTTTGGTCGCATCGATGGTGACGGTCTCGTCGCCGCGCACGATTACCGAGCCCTTTTCAGAGCGGGTGACGGCAGCGATCTTGCAGTCCTTGCGGATCTGCGCCAGCGCCTCGTCGAAGGAGGCGGTCTGGTAAAGCGACTTGATCTCGTGGCTGTTGGCGAAGACGATGTCGACGGTGCCTGAGCGCATCAGCTCCAGAAACTCGTCGCGATAGCGGTCGACGCAGAACGAATCCGACAGCGTCATCGACACTTCGCGCCCGGCGGCATGGGCGAGCTTCGCTGTCTGCCGG
>NZ_RZSX01001510.1:0-706 GCF_004023105.1 Mesorhizobium sp. M5C.F.Ca.IN.020.32.2.1
CGGCATCACCTTCTCGCCGGATGGCGCCTTCCTCGTCACTACCATGCAGGAGAACGCCCTACATGGCTGGAAGCTGGCCGACGGCAAGCACATGCGCATGAGCGGCTATCCCGGCAAAGTCAAAAGCCTGTCGTGGAGCGCCAAGGGAAAATGGCTGGCCAGTTCCGGCGCACCGGCGGCGATCGTCTGGCCGTTTTCGGGCAAGGACGGGCCGATGGGCAAGGCGCCGCTGGAACTCGGCACGCGCGGCAACGCCATGGTGACCTCGGTCGCCTGCCATCCAAGCCAGGATGTCGTCGCCATCGGCTATGACGACGGCATGGTGATGGCGGTGCGTTTCGCTGACGCCAAAGAGGTGCTTCTGCGCCGACCGGGCAAGGGCGCCATCACCTCGATGATGTGGGATAGGGAGGAACGCCGCGTCGCCTTCGGCAGTGCCGCCGGCGATTGCGGCGTCATCGATATTTCCGCATAACCGGGAGTTCTCTACTCGGCCCCGCAGGAGACTTTGCCGGTCAACGCGGCAGGCATGCCATCGCCACCCGTGTCAGCCGTGCCCTCATAGATGGCGAGCGAATAGCGCCCGTCATAGTTGCCTTCTTCACTGGACTCGGTCACGATCGTCAGTTCGACAGAGCTGTAGGTGTTTGCGACCTCGTGCTCGCGATAGACGAGCAGCCGCAATTCCTTGCCGTCGAGCCAGTAT
>NZ_RZSX01001511.1:0-705 GCF_004023105.1 Mesorhizobium sp. M5C.F.Ca.IN.020.32.2.1
CGCCTGGACCGCTGGGGACGACCGCCGTTCGCGTCTCGTCGTCATCGGTCTGAAAGGACTGAACCGCCCGGCCATCGAGCGTATCCTAGCCGGCTGACCCCAGGCACGAGCCGCGATGCACATCCTCACCACAACATCCGCCTCGCTCGACGATCTCGCCGAGCCCGTTGATCTCAGGCAGACGCCTGCGGATGTTGTGGCGCTGTCCTTCACCGACAGCGATCTGGCCGGGCTGGCGGCGGCGTGGAAGGCAGGTGCGGATCGCCTGCCGTCGATGCGGCTGGCGGCTTTGCGTGATCTGCGCCATCCCATGTCCGTCGACCTCTGGATCGACAGCGTCGCCCGCCACGCCAGGGTTATTTTGGTTCGCATTCTCGGCGGCTATGACTGGTGGCGCTATGGCTGCGACCAGCTTGCCTCGACCGCCCGCGCACGCGGCATAAAACTGGCGCTGCTGCCCGGCGAGAGCCACGACGAGGATTTGCGGCTGATCGAATGCTCGACGCTGCCCCGCGAAGAGCTCGACGGTCTGCTCAATTATTTTCGCGAGGGCGGCCCGGCCAACATGACAGCGCTGGTGCATCGGCTGGCCCGGCTGGCGGGATCGGACATGGCGGTCGCGGAGCCGGTCAGCGTGCCGAAGGCGGGCTATTATGAGCCGGGAAGCGGTGTCGTCCCCCTCCCCCTAGAGGGGAGGGTCCGGCC
>NZ_RZSX01001512.1:0-702 GCF_004023105.1 Mesorhizobium sp. M5C.F.Ca.IN.020.32.2.1
ATGCTACGCCACTCGAAAGAGCAATGGCTGGATGGTCGATCGCGCGGAAGAGGTCGCAGAAGCCGTCCGGTTGGCGAGGCGAGCGGTCGAACTCGACAGGGACGATGCGATCGCACTTTCCCATGGTGGATACGTCCTTGGTTATGTTGGGGGCGAACTCAAGAACAGTGCGGTCTGCATCGATCGCGCGCTCGTTCTCAATCCGAATTTAGCGGCTGCCTGGGGCCTAAGCAGCTGGGTGAGAGCCTGCTTTGGTGAGCCGGACAGGGCCGTCGAACACGCTGCGGGCGCCATGCGCCTGAGTCCACTGGATCCGCGTCTGCTCGCCTGGCAGTTCTGCACGGGGCTCGCTCACTTCTGTGCTGGCCGCTACGATGACGCTGTCGAATGGGCAGAAAGCTCGTTGCGATCCCAGCCGAACTACGCAAGCGCCATGCGCGTTGCGGCCGTAGGTCATGCCCTGGCGGGGCGGCTTTTGGAAGCGCAGCAAATGATGGCCCGGCTGTGCGCGTTCGATCCCTCGCTGCGGCTTTCGAGTCTCGCCGAGGTGCTGCCGCCGTTTCATCGACCGGACGATCGCAGCAGATATATCGAGGGCCTTCGCAAGGCGGGCCTGCCGGACTAAGGCCCGTGTCTCCTGAAATGGTGGAGCCGGCCCGGGGACGGGGCCGGCTCCTAAAACCCGGTCGTTGGGGACGGGGA
>NZ_RZSX01001513.1:0-701 GCF_004023105.1 Mesorhizobium sp. M5C.F.Ca.IN.020.32.2.1
GGTAGACACCATCCTGGACGGTCACACGTCCCGATACCGGTTCAAATCCCAGAGCCACGTTTCGCTTTTCTCCCGACAGAAGCTATGTGCGGTCATTGCCCAACCGAAGCAGGCATGATCATCTGATCACAAGACAGGCGTTAAGCCAAGCCGTCTGGGTGGCACGCTGGGAGCAATCGCTCTCAGCCTCCCCCCTCTTCCGTGAAGAACTGGGAGAAGAAGGGCGCCAGCGTGTGGCTCTCCCTTCTCCCCTTGCTGTGGGAGAAGGTGGCCTCGCGAAGCGAGGTCGGATGAGGGGTGTTCCAGCTTGGCACCGACGGCGATCCGTCCAACACCCCTCAACCGTCTTGGCGCTGCGCGCCAATCCACCTTCTCCCACAAGACGGGGAGAACGGAAGCACGCCTCGCCTCAGTCCGGGATCACCGCCGTGGCCTGGATCTCCACCTTGGCGCGATCCTCGACCAGCGCCATCACCTGCATGGCGGCCATGGCCGGAAAATGTCGCCCGATGACCTCGCGATAGGCCTCGCCGATCCCCTTGGGGTTGGCCAGATACTCGGCCTTGTCGGTAAAGTACCAGGTCATCGAGGAGATATGCTCAGGCTTGGCGCCGGCCTCGGCGAGCACCGCGACGATGTTGGTAAGCGTCTGCCGCACCTGGCCGACAAAATTATCGGTTTCGAACCGACCTTGCCCGGTC
>NZ_RZSX01001514.1:0-700 GCF_004023105.1 Mesorhizobium sp. M5C.F.Ca.IN.020.32.2.1
GTGCGAGCCAAACCGCCGCTGCCGGCGCACAAGGGCCTGTTCGGCAAGCCGACGGTGATCAACAACGTCATCTCGCTGGCTTCGGTGCCTGTCGTCATGGATAAGGGCGCAGCCTTCTACAAGGATTTCGGCATGGGCCGTTCGCGCGGCACCATCCCGATCCAGATCGCCGGCAACGTCAAATATCCCGGTCTCTATGAGGCTGCGTTCGGCATGACGCTGGGCGAGATCGTTGATGATATCGGCGGCGGCACCGCGACAGGACGTCCAGTCAAGGCCGTGCAGGTCGGCGGCCCGCTCGGCGCCTATTTCCCGCGCGCGCTGTTCGATACGCCGTTCGACTACGAAGCGTTCGCCGCCAAGGATGGACTGATCGGCCATGCCGGCATCGTCGTGTTCGACGACAGCGCCGACATGCTGAAGCAGGCGCGCTTCGCCATGGAATTCTGCAGCGTCGAAAGCTGCGGCAAGTGCACGCCCTGCCGCATCGGCTCGACGCGCGGCGTCGAGGTGCTGGACCGGCTCGCCCAGAACATCGAACCCGAGAAGCAGATCGCGCTGGTCACCGACCTTTGCAACACGATGAAGTTCGGCTCGCTTTGCGCTCTGGGCGGCTTCACCCCTTATCCGGTGATGAGTGCACTTAACCACTTCCCCGACGACTTTCGGACGACGCCGGTCGCCGAAGCAGCGGAATAGG
>NZ_RZSX01001515.1:0-697 GCF_004023105.1 Mesorhizobium sp. M5C.F.Ca.IN.020.32.2.1
CTGCTGGACGAAGCCGGATGGCGCGACACCGATAGCGACGGCGTCCGCGACAGGGACGGCGTCCCGCTGGCGCTGGTGTTTCAGACCAGCATCAACCCGGTGCGGGAGGCGACCCAGGACTTCATAAAGGCGGACTTCGGCTCGATCGGAGTCCGGGTGGAAAACAAGCTGATCGATTCCAGCATCTTCCTGGGGTCGTCGCCAGACAATACGAACACCAGACGGCACTTCTATGCGGACCTCGAGGAGTTCGCTTACGGCAACAAGGGCCCCGATCCCGGCAGCTACATGATCGGCTGGACCTGCGCAGAAGCAGCACAGAAGAAAAACAATTGGTCGGGAACGAATTGGGCCCGCTATTGCAATCCCGAGTATGATGCGCTGTTCCAAGCGTCGGCGACTGAAGTCGATCCGGAGAAACGGAGCGCGCTGTTCATGGCGATGAACGATCTCCTGATCGCCGATGCCGCGGTCATTCCGCTCCTCGAATGGGCTTATACTTCGGGCCTACGCAATGACATAGCCGGCTACGATCCTACCCCTTGGGACGCTGAAACCTGGGACATAGCGAAGTGGCATCGCAAGAAGTGATCGGAGGCGGCCGGGACGCAGAAGGCATCCGAGCGGACGGGAAGTCGGGGCAAATTTGGCAGTTGTACACCGCTCCCTTGGGGAAACTGACCGCTTGGGTCGCGGC
>NZ_RZSX01001516.1:0-697 GCF_004023105.1 Mesorhizobium sp. M5C.F.Ca.IN.020.32.2.1
GCCCAGCCCACTGCAGATCGGGAGCAGCCGGTCGGCCGCGCTCGAAGGAGCGCGGGTCCTTCCTCCGCCTCATTGGCCGCTCCCGATGGCGGGCGCCGTGCTGCTAGGCTTTGGGACTCACCGGGAAACCGGGGAGGTGGTCATGAGAGTTATTACCGCTCTAGCATGTGTCGCCTTGATTGCAGGTTGCGCAACGGCGGGCCCCCCAGGGCCCCAAGGGCCTGTCGGTCCACAAGGTCTGCCCGGCAAGCAGGGACCTAAAGGTGCAATGGGAGCTGCGGGTCCATCGGGGAAGGACGGCGTCAGCGGTTGGGAAATCACCCAGTATGCAAGTGCGAATGATACTAGCCCAGACAAATCCGCACAGGCTTGGTGTCCCAAGCCAAAAGTCGTCATAGGTGGCGGTGCCAGCGCGTCAAATTCAAATGCTCTGATTTCTAGGAGCTTGCCGGTTACTTCCCCAGCTCCAGGGTGGGTAGCACAAGCGCATGTAGCCGCTACGCCCCCGACAGCTTGGACGCTGACAGCATACGCCATTTGCGCGCTTGTCAAATAGTCGGCGCTTGGCCGGGCCGGTGAACTTTGCGTGTCGCGTCTTCGAGACACAAACGGCGTTCTAGTCTTCATCCCAAAAATCCTGCAGCGAGGCGTGCCGAAGGTCTTCCTCGCCCCTGGGATGCTTCACGCGGGCTTTGAT
>NZ_RZSX01001517.1:0-695 GCF_004023105.1 Mesorhizobium sp. M5C.F.Ca.IN.020.32.2.1
GAAAAACCGCGAGCTGGTGGCGTCGTCGCGCGCCGATCTGTTGTCGCTGATCATCCAGGAAGGCACCTTCCGCAAGATCGACGACGGCCTGTTCCTGCAGATTGGCGAGCGGCTTCCGGACAACCGTCTCGGCGGCATCTTCGTCGCCGATTCGCGCGAAGAAGGCGCCAACCTCATCTACTATGCCAAGACCGGCGCCATCATCGAAAACGGCGACGAGAAAGTGCTGATGATGAATGACGGCGTCATCCATCGCGAAACGCTGGCCGGCGATCTTTCGGTCATCCGGTTCACCTCCTATGCCTTCGACCTGTCCGCCTTCATGTCGGCCTCATCGGACGTATTGCTTTTGCCGAAGGACCGGACGACCCAGTACCTGCTCAATCCCAGTCCGAACGACAAGGTGTTCCAGAAAAAGCCGAACAAGTACCTGGCCGAACTCAACCAGCGTTTTTCCGAATGGTCCTATTCACTCGTCTTCGCGCTGATCGCGCTTGCGGTCGCGGGAGACGCGCGTTCCCATCGCGAGGCGCGCATTCATCCGCTGATCACGTCGATCGCGATTGCGCTTTTCGTGCGCTGGCTCGGTTTCTTTGCCGCCGGCAAGGCCGACAACGTTCCGCAATACGCCTATATGGTCTACGGCGTTCCTATCGTGGCGTCCGCGGTCGCGACATGGTTCATCGTCTCCAACC
>NZ_RZSX01001518.1:0-693 GCF_004023105.1 Mesorhizobium sp. M5C.F.Ca.IN.020.32.2.1
TGTTTCTCCTGATCCTTTTTGCGCGATCGTCCATCGTCCCTGACGTGCTTGGGCGGAGCCGAGAAGTGGCTGAACCGATTGAATTTTGTTCTCACCATTATCGGTCGGCGCGTCAACTCACGCCTCGTGCCACTTTAGTTCTTCGCACCTGCACAAAAATATGCCAAACGCGACACAAGCGGCGGGTAACGCTGGGGAAGTAGATGTCGTGAGCGCAACCGGACAGCAGAAGGCTTTCACCCCGCCGGAGATTTCCGGGCGCAAGGGCAAGACGCCGCTTGTCTGCCTGACGGCCTACACCACGCCTATAGCCAGATTGGTCGATCCACATTGCGATGTCGTGCTGGTCGGCGACAGCGTCGGCATGGTTCTCCACGGCCTTCCCACCACACTTGGGGTCACGCTCGACATGATGATCATGCACGGCCAGGCGGTGCGCCGCGGGCTCGAACGAGCGCTGATGGTCGTCGACATGCCGTTCGGCTCCTACGAGGAAAGCCGTGAACAGGCTTTCCGCAACGCGGCCCGTGTCATGGCCGAGACCGGCTGCGCCGCCGTCAAGCTCGAGGGCGGCGAGGCGATGGCAGAGACGATCCGCTTCCTCGCCGGCCGCGGCATCCCGGTCATGGCCCATGTCGGGCTGACGCCGCAGGCGGTCAACGCGTTCGGCGGCTATTCCGTGCAGGGCAGGGG
>NZ_RZSX01001519.1:0-691 GCF_004023105.1 Mesorhizobium sp. M5C.F.Ca.IN.020.32.2.1
ATCGATACGAATTCTTCACCGAGGCGATGCAAAGCGAAATCGTCGACACAAAACGGATTGCCGACGAAATTCTCGGCGGCCTTGAGCGCAACGAGTTCATTCCCTTCTACCAGCCGCAATTTGACGCAAAAACGCTCGAAATTGTTGGGGTTGAGGCGCTGGCGCGATGGAGACATCCGGAGAAGGGTATTTTGGCGCCCGATGTATTCCTAAGGATTGCGGAAGAACTGAATGTCGTCTCGATCATCGATCGAACCATATTAGAGCATTCGCTTTTGGATTTCGAAGAGTGGTCTGCTGCGAATCTTCACATTCCGCGGGTGTCAGTCAACGTTTCGGCGCGCCGCCTTCAAGATGAGGAACTCATAAAGAGTCTTAGGAAGCTGAATATCAAGAAAGGAACGATTTCATTCGAGCTCGTTGAGTCAATCTTCCTTGACGAAAATGATGATTTTGTTACCTGGAATCTTGAGCAGATAAAAGAGCTAGGCATTGACGTAGAAATAGACGATTTTGGTACGGGCTATGCCTCAATAGTCAGCTTGCTCAAGCTGCAGCCTCGCCGGCTGAAGATAGATCGCCAGCTGGTCGTCCCAATTGTCAAATCGCCGCAACGAAGGCAGGTCGTCTCGTCGATCATTGAAATCGGCAAATCCCTGGGTATTGAGGTCGTAGCGGAGGGTGTCGAGAC
>NZ_RZSX01000151.1:0-9387 GCF_004023105.1 Mesorhizobium sp. M5C.F.Ca.IN.020.32.2.1
CCTTCAGGGCGGGCTGGGGCGGCGTGGTGTGGAAGACGCTCGGCGAAGAGGGGCCGCCGGTGGTCAATGTCAACGGTCCGCGCTACGGCGCGATCTGGGGCGCCGACCGCCGCCTGCTCGGCTTGAACAACATCGAGCTGATCACCGACCGCGACCTGCAGGTCAATCTGCGCGAGATCAAGCAGGTCAAGATGGACTGGCCCGACCGCGCCATCGTCGTCTCGCTGATGGTGCCTTGCGAGGAGCATGCGTGGAAGGCCATCCTGCCGGTGGTCGAGGAGACGGGGGCCGACGGCATCGAGCTCAATTTCGGCTGCCCGCACGGCATGTCGGAACGCGGCATGGGCTCGGCGGTCGGCCAGGTGCCGGAATACATCGAAATGGTGGTGCGCTGGTGCAAGGCCAACACCCGCATGCCTGTTATCACCAAGCTGACGCCCAACATCACCGATGTGCGCAAGCCGGCGCGTGCCGCCCTTGCCGGCGGCACCGACGCCGTCTCGCTGATCAACACCATCAATTCCATCACCGGCGTCAATCTCGATAGTTTCGCACCGGAGCCGACAATCGACGGCAAGGGTTCGCATGGCGGCTATTGCGGCCCGGCGGTGAAGCCGATCGCCATGAACATGGTGGCCGAGATCGCCCGCGATCCGGAAACGCACGGGCTGCCGATCTCCGGTATCGGTGGCATCACCACGTGGCGTGACGCCGCCGAATTCATGGCGCTCGGCGCCGGCAATGTGCAGGTGTGCACGGCGGCGATGACCTATGGCTTCAAGATCGTGCAGGAGATGATCGCCGGCCTGGAAAACTGGATGGACGAGAAGGGCCATGCCTCGCTGGACGACATTATCGGCCGCGCCACGCCCAACGTCACCGACTGGCAATATCTCAACCTCAACTACGTCGCCAAGGCGCATATTGACCAGGAGGCCTGCATCAAATGCGGCCGCTGCCACATCGCCTGCGAGGACACTTCGCACCAGGCGATCACCAGCATGGTTGATGGCGTCAGACATTTCGAGGTGATCGAGGCCGAATGCGTCGGCTGCAATCTCTGCGTCAATGTCTGCCCGGTCGAGAACTGCATCACCATGGAGCCGCTGGCGGCTGGCGTGATGGACCAGCGCACCGGCAGACCGGTGTCGCCGGTCTACGCCAACTGGACGACGCATCCAAACAACCCGATGGCCAAGGTGGCGGCGGAGTAGGGCTCGCTTCAGCCGGAGTTCCTCGCCCCACGAAGTGGGGAAGAGGTGGCCCGGCGAAGCCGGGACGGAGAGGGGTCTTCGGGGCGGCTGGGAATGGCTCCCTGATGGCCTTTATCCTGCGCCACATCCTTCACCGTTTCTGTCGTCGCAAACGTCATGCCCCTCTCCGTCCCGGCTTCGCCGGGCCACCTCTCCCCCGCGCTGCGGGGGCGAGGAACAGAAGTCGCGTGCTGCGTGTCGAAAGCCGCCAGACCTTCGCCCTTCGGCAATCTCTCTTTCGCGGCCATCGCAAACACGTAGGGATTTTTCATTTTCATATTGCGGATAAAAATTATCGACGATAAACTGTATCCATGAATCGGAGATCAGCACGATGAAGCTAGGCGAGGGCGTCGAAGCGGCCATCCACTGCGCCGCGATGCTTGCCGGCATGGAAGGCGCGGCGACCATGCCGGGTGCTGCCATGGCGGAAGCGTTCGGCCTGTCGCCGAGCTATCTCCTCAAGCATCTCAACGCGTTGACGGCGTCGGGCATTCTGGAATCGGTGCCCGGGCCATCAGGCGGTTACCGGCTGGCGCGGCAGGCGGAGCGCATAACGCTGCTCGACATCGTGCTCGCCGTGGAAGGACGCGAACCGGCCTTCCGCTGCGGTGAAATCCGTCAGCGCGGGCCGGTCAGGCTCGATGCCGCGGCCTATGTCAAACCCTGCGGCATCAACGTCGCGATGCTGAAGGCCGAGGGCGCCTATCGCGCGGCTCTTGCCGAAGCCCGTCTGTCCGACATCGTGGCGCAGTATAGGAGCGATGCCGATCCCCGTTCAGTCGCCGCGAACTGCGCCTTTGTCGAGCGCCATCAGCGACCGCAGAAACCGAGTTCAACCAAGCAAGCGTGAAAGGTGAAGACGATGAAACAGAGGCTGCAATTCTTCGGCGCGGCGCCGGAAATCATGAAAGCGGTATCGGCGCTCAACAAGGCGGTCGACGAATGCGGGCTCGAGACAAGCTTGTTGCACCTGATCAAGCTGCGGGCGTCGCAGATCAATGGCTGTTCGTATTGCGTCGAGATGCACAGCCGCGAGGCACGCCATGACGGCGAGACCGAACAGCGGCTTTATCTCGTCTCCGCCTGGAAGGAATCGCCGCTGTTTTCCCCGCGCGAACGCGCTGCCTTCGCCTGGACCGAAGCGGTGACGAAGATCGCCGATAACGGTGTCTCGGACGAACTCTATGCGCGGACGCTCGAGCATTTCTCGGAAGAGGAACTGGTCAAGCTGTCTGTCGCGCTTGGCATGATCAACACCTGGAACCGGCTTTGCATCCCATTCCAGGCCATTCATCCGATGCCGGCGGCGAAAGCCGCCTGAGCGGTCGAACCGGCGCGCGGCCTTGCGCCGCGTGCCCTTTTTGCTGTGGAATCAAGAACATGTTGTTGAATTTTGGGAATGAGATTCTTCTTGCCGCCCGCCTGTTGCTTGGCGGCGCGTTCGTCTTTGCCGGCCTGCGCAACGTCCAGAACGCAACCTTCCTCACCCAGTTGATGACGACACGCGGCGTGCCGCAGGCGCGGCTGATGCTGTGGCTGGGGATCGTCCTCCAGATCGTCGCCGGAGTTCTGGTGATATCGGGTGTCTGGACCGCTGCCGCCGCTCTGTGCCTGGTGCTGTTCCTAATTGTCGCCACCCCGATGTTCCACAATTTCTGGGGTCATCAGGGGCCCGAGCGCGCGTCCCGAATCAATGGCTTTGTCGGCAATATGGCGTTGACCGGCGGGTTCCTGGCGCTGGCGGCGCAGCCGCTTTGACGGTTTGGATGGCCGCCTCGTGGAGGCCGCCGCCACGGTCTTTGGCGACAGCCAGCTTCCGCGCGGCGCGGCCGATGCGGAAGAGCCGCCGACGATCACGGCATGTGAGGGTTTCTCGCTCGTGAACGTTATCTCGATGTTAAGGGGGCTGACTGACGCCCGACGAGGTCGAGACTCAATGTCAACAATTGCTGTCTTGCCTTTGCGTCATAGGCTTGCGCGTTGGCGCGGGATTCCCTCTGGCCGTCGAAATAGAGGCCGCTCCGCCCTTCGAGTGCGGGCGACGTCGCGAGATTGAGGATGGCATCGGCGCCGGTTTCGACCGAGTTCCAAGGTGTGATGCCTGCCTGCCGGACCATGGTGGTGTTCATGTAGCTTGCGGGATGCAGGCTGTTGACGGTCACATAGGTGCCCTTCAGTTCCTGCGCCAGATCGATGGTGAACATGATTTGCGCCAGCTTGCTCTGACTGTAAGCGCGAACGCCGTCATAGTTGCGGGTCAGCATGACATCGTCGAAATCGATCGCCTGCTGGCCGGCCGAGGCGACATTGACGATGCGCGCCGGCGCGCTCGCCTTGAGCAGCGGCAGAAGCTCCGATGTGAGCAGGAAGCCGGCGAGATAGTTGACGGCAAAGCGCAGTTCGTAGCCGTCGGCGCTGACCTGTCGTTTGGTGCCTGCGGTGCCAATGCCGGCGTTGTTGATGAGGATATCGAGCCGGCCCGAGCGGGCGCGAACAGCCTCGGCGAGACGCCGGACTTCGGCCAGGGACGAGAAGTCGGCGATGAGAAGCTCGGCCTTGCCGCCAGCGGCTTCGATCTCGGCGACGACATCCTTGCCCCGTGTCGCATCGCGGCCATGCACAAGGACCCGCGCGCCGCCGGCGCCGAGCCTTTGCGCGACCAAGCGGCCGACGCCGTCGGTCGATCCGGTGATGAGGACGGTCTTGTCTTTCAGTTCCATGCTTGGAGCCTCCATGTTGCTGCGAGTGGAAGATGGGGCATCCGACACACCTGTAAAGCATGTCAGACATCCGACGGCCGGCAGCATGGCGTTCGAGCATATGAGTTTCTCGATAGACGACGGCTCGGATATGAAGCTGATCGTCTACACGCCGCTCGCCGAGCAGAACTCGATCGCTAAGTTGCAAAAGCTGCTGGAGACGCTTCCGGCCGAGCGGCGCAGCGCGTGAGGTTGGTTGGCCGCAGCCCCTCAGCTTCGTCATCCCAGGGCGTAGCAGCCGCGAAGCGGCGTCGCGGAGACCCTGGGATCCATGCCGCGACATCAACCGAGGAATGCGGCGGAACAGAATTCTGCACCGCAGCAGCGCTCTGAGGTTACGGCATGGATCCTGGGGTCTGCGCCGCGTCGCTTCGCTCCTTGCTGCGCCCCAGGATGACGAAACGATGAGTGCTTCGGCCAACCTCCATGGTCTGCGACAGCCAAGCGAACGGTGAATGTCGGCTGCAACCAGCTCTCCACCTGTTAAACCATTTTGCCGCTAGCTTTTCGGCTTCAGCCCATCGATGAACAGCTGTTCCAGAAACCTTGCCGCATCCTCGAAGCGGCCGTCGCCGCCGCGGTTGGGGCCGAGCACGGCGCGGACCTGAACGTCGAAATCGGCATAGTGCTGCGTCGTCGCCCAGATCGAGAAGATCAGGTGCCAGGGGTCGGTGCGGGCGATCTTGCCGGCGCGCATCCAACCCTTGATGATGGCGGCCTTCTCGTCGACCAGAGTCTTCAGCTCGCCTTCAAGCATCGGCATGATGCGCGGCGCGCCCTGCAGGATCTCGTTGGCGAACAGCCGGCTTTCCCTAGGAAAATCGCGCGCCATTTCGAGTTTGCGCCTGATGTAGCTGCGCAATTCGGTTAGGGGATCGCCGATGTCGTCCAGTTCGCGCAACGGCGCCAGCCAGGTGTCCAGAAGCCGCTGCATCAGCGTCTCGTGGATGTCCTCCTTGCGGCGGAAATAGTAGAGCAGATTCGGCTTCGACATGCCGGCGGCTTCGGCGATCTGGTCGATGGTCGAGCCGAGAAAGCCATTGGTTGAGAAGACCTCGAGCGCCGCCTCCAGGATGAGCTCGCGCTTTTCCTGCTGGATGCGGGTGCGGCGCGGGGCAGGGGTGTCCATGCCTGTCGTCATCCCCGCAGGACATTGCCGCGAGGGTCATCTGGACCAATTCTCTGGACCAGTTTTTCTCCGGCCTGTGGAGCGCGCCTCAGCTGCCGCATTTCCGCTAGTAATCCTTGACCGCCGACAGGGCGGTGCTAACGTTTGTCCGATCGGTCAAAAATTTGCGTAGCACGAAAACGCAGCAGAGACCAAGTGTCGGGAAGACCAAGCGTTAGCCGCACCGAAACAGGTTACAAGGGGAAGTCTTGGTCATGTCCAACCGGCTGAAAGTCACGCCGAACGATCTCAGCGCATTCTGGATGCCGTTCACGGCGAACCGGCAATTCAAACAGGCGCCCCGCATGATGGTGTCCGCCAAGGACATGCATTACACGACCAGCGACGGGCGCAAGGTTCTCGACGGCACCGCCGGCCTGTGGTGCGTCAATGCCGGCCACTGCCGGCCGAAGATCACCGAGGCGATCCAGCAACAGGCCGCCGAACTCGACTATGCGCCGGCCTTTCAGATGGGCCACCCGATCGTTTTCGAACTGGCGAACCGTTTGGTCGACCTCGCGCCGAAGGGCATGGACCACGTGTTCTTCACCAATTCCGGATCGGAATCGGTGGAGACTGCGCTGAAGATGGCGATCGCCTACCATCGCGCCAAAGGTGAGGGCTCACGCACCCGCCTGATCGGCCGCGAGCGGGGCTATCACGGGGTCAATTTCGGCGGCATCTCGGTCGGCGGTATCGTCACCAATCGTAAGATGTTCGGCACGCTGCTCGGTGGCGTCGACCACATGCCGCACACGCATCTTCCCGAGAAGAATTCGTTCACCAAGGGCGTGCCCGAGCATGACGCGGAATTGGCCAACGAGTTGGAGCGCATCGTTGCGCTGCATGATGCCTCCACCATCGCGGCCGTCATCGTCGAGCCGGTGGCCGGTTCCACCGGCGTCATCCTGCCGCCGAAGGGCTATCTCGAGAGGCTACGCGAGATTTGCACCAAGCACGGCATCCTGCTGATCTTCGACGAGGTCATCACCGGCTTCGGCCGCCTCGGCACGCCGTTTGCCGCCGACTATTTCGGCGTCACGCCCGATATTATGACGACCGCCAAGGGCGTCTCCAACGGCGTCATCCCGATGGGCGCGGTGTTCGTCAAGAAGGAAATCCACGACGCTTTCATGACCGGTCCCGAGCATATGATCGAGTTCTTCCACGGCTACACTTATTCGGGCAATCCGATCGCCTGCGCGGCAGCCCTCGGCACGCTCGACACCTACAAGGAAGAGGGCCTGCTGACCCGCGGCGAGGAACTGGCGCCGTATTGGGAAGACGCGCTGCATTCGCTAAAGGGCGAGCCGAACGTCATCGATATCAGAAACATCGGCCTGATCGGCGCGATCGAGCTGGCGCCCATCCCCGGGAGTCCGACCAAGCGTGCCTTCTCGGCCTTCGTCAAGGCGTTCGAGCGCGGCGCCCTGATCCGCACCACCGGCGACATCATCGCGCTGTCGCCGCCGCTGATCATCACCAAGGGCCAGATCAACGAATTGATCGACCATGTGCGTGAAGTGCTGAGGGCGGTGGACTAGATACTCCACAACGTATAGGGCGGCGACGGGAACCGTCGCCCTATACGTGAATAGATGAGAGGAACTTGAATGGCCGCTCCGGGCGAGAATCTGCGAATCAATTCAGACCGTTTGTGGGATTCGATAATGGAGATGGCGAAGATCGGCCCCGGCATTGCCGGCGGCAACAATCGCCAGACGTTGACCGACGAGGACGGCGAGGGGCGGCGTCTGTTCAAGCGCTGGTGCGAGGCAGCCGGCCTCGAAATGGGCCTCGACGAGATGGGCACGATGTTTGCCCGCCGCGAAGGCACTGACCCTGATCTGCCGCCGGTCTATGTCGGCAGCCATCTCGATACTCAGCCGACCGGCGGCAAGTATGACGGCGTGCTCGGCGTACTCGGCGGGCTGGAGATCGTGCGCTCGCTCAACGAACTCGGCATCAAGACAAAACACCCGATTGTCGTCACCAACTGGACGAACGAGGAAGGCGCGCGCTTTGCGCCAGCCATGATGCCGTCCGGCGTCTTCGCCGGCGTGCTCGATCAGGCCGACGTCTACTCGCATGTCGACAAGGACGGCAAGAAATTTGGCGAGGAGCTCGAACGCATCGGCTGGAAGGGCACCGAGAAAGTCGGCGCGCGCCAAATCCACGCCTTCTTCGAGCTGCATATCGAGCAAGGTCCGATCCTCGAGGACGAAGGCATCGACATCGGCGTCGTCACCCATGGCCAGGGACTGAAATGGCTGCAGGTGACGTTGACCGGCAGGGAGGCGCATACCGGCTCGACGCCCATGCCGCAGCGCCGCAACGCCGGGCTCGGCATGGCGCGGGTGATTGAGCTGGTGCACGAGATCGCCATGGACTACCAGCCCGATGCCGTAGGCGCGGTCGGCCACATGGAAGTCTATCCGAACTCGCGCAACATCATCGCCGGACGCACCGTCTTCACCATCGACATCCGCTCGCCGGAAAAGGAGGTGCTCGACGTGATGGACGCGCGCATCCGCGAAGGCATCGACACGATCTGCGAGGCGCTCGATATCAAATATCAAATCGAGCAGGTCGGCCATTTCGATCCGGTCGCTTTCGATGCGGGCTGCGTCAAGGCTGTGCGGGATGCGGCGGAGCGCCTGGGTTATACGCATCGCAACATCGTCTCCGGCGCCGGCCACGACGCCTGCTGGATCAACCGCGTCGCGCCCACCGCAATGGTGATGTGCCCGTGCGTCGACGGGCTGTCGCATAATGAGGCCGAGGAAATCACCAAGGAATGGGCGGCGGCCGGCGCCGACGTGCTGTTCCACGCGGTGGTGGAAACAGCGGTGATTGTGGAGTGAACTAGAAACCAAGCTTCCGAACGCCGCTCACCAAGAAGCGCGAGAAAAACAAGGGAACAAAAATGACCAAAGTCATCAAGAACGGCACCATCGTCACCGCCGACCGCACCTGGAAGGCCGACGTGCTGTTCAAGCACGGCAAGATCATCGCCATCGGGCCGGACCTGCATGGCGACCACGAGTTCGATGCCACCGGCTGCTATGTCATGCCAGGCGGCATCGATCCGCACACGCATCTCGAAATGCCGTTCATGGGCACCTATTCGGCCGACGATTTCGAGAGCGGCACGCGCGCCGCCCTTGCCGGCGGCACCACCATGGTTGTCGATTTCTGCCTGCCGGCGCCGCAACAGTCGCTGCTCGAGGCCTTGCAGATGTGGGACAATAAAACCTCGAAGGCGTCCTGCGACTATTCCTTCCATATGGCGATCACCTGGTGGGGCAAGCAGGTGTTCGACGAGATGGCCACCGTCGTCGACAAGGGCATCACCTCGTTCAAGCACTTCATGGCCTACAAGGGCGCGCTGATGGTCGACGACGACGAGATGTATTCGTCGTTCCAGCGATGCGCCGACCTTGGCGCGCTGCCGTTGGTCCATGCCGAGAATGGCGATGTGGTGGCGGCGCTTTCGCAGAAGCTTCTGGCTGCCGGCAACAACGGTCCGGAGGGGCATGCCTATTCGCGCCCGCCGGAGGTCGAAGGCGAGGCGACCAACCGCGCCATCATGATCGCCGACATGGCCGGCGTGCCGCTCTATGTCGTGCATGTCTCCTGCGAGCAGGCTCACGAAGCCATTCGGCGGGCGCGGCAGAAAGGCATGCGCGTCTTCGGCGAGCCGCTGATCCAGCATTTGACGCTCGACGAGAGCGAATATTTCAACAAGGACTGGGATCATGCGGCGCGCCGCGTGATGAGCCCGCCCTTCCGCAACAAATTGCATCAGGATTCGCTGTGGGCCGGCCTGCAGGCCGGATCGCTGCAAGTGGTGGCGACAGACCATTGCGCCTTCACCACCAGCCAAAAGCGCAACGGCGTCGGCGATTTCAGCAAAATCCCGAACGGCACCGGCGGACTCGAGGACCGCTTGCCGGTGCTGTGGACGACGGGCGTCAACACCGGCCGGCTGACGATGAACGAATTCGTCGCGGTGACCTCGACCAACATCGCCAAGATCCTCAACATGTATCCGAAGAAGGGCGCCATCGTTGAAGGTGCGGACGCCGACATCCTCGTCTGGGACCCGAAGCGCAAGAAGAAGATCACGGCCAAAAAGCAGCAGTCGGTGATCGACTATAACGTCTTCGAAGGTTTTGAGGTGACCGGCCTGCCGCGCTATGTC
>NZ_RZSX01001520.1:0-690 GCF_004023105.1 Mesorhizobium sp. M5C.F.Ca.IN.020.32.2.1
ATTGCGCGTCGTTCAATTTCCGTGGCGGCGATCAGCAGCAGAAGGTCGGCAATTTGTCCGGCGGCCAGCGCAACCGTGTGCACCTGGCCAAGATGCTGAAGACCGGTGGCAATGTGCTGCTGCTCGACGAACCGACCAACGATCTCGATACGGAAACGCTGGCGGCACTCGAAGACGCGCTGGAAAACTTCGCCGGCTGCGCCGTCATCATCTCGCACGACCGCATGTTCCTCGACCGGTTGGCGACGCATATCCTTGCCTTCGAGGGCGACAGCCATGTCGAATGGTTCGAGGGCAATTTCGAGGATTACGAGCAGGACAAGATCCGACGGCTCGGCCCTGACGCCGTCAACCCGCACCGCATGACGTACAAGCGGCTGACGCGATAGGGTTCTTATTTCGGGCGGCGAATTCTCAAGTGATCTGAGGAGCTGAAATGGCCGACTGGTCCGCCGCCCAATATCTCAAATTCGAGGACGAGCGAACGCGGCCGTCGCGCGATCTCGTCGCGCAGGTGCCGGTGGAGGCACCGCGCCGGGTGGTCGACATCGGCTGCGGGCCGGGCAATTCCACCGAATTGCTGGTCGAGCGCTGGCCGAGCGCGCAGGTCAGCGGTTTCGACACCTCGCCTGACATGATCGACAAGGCGAGGGCACGCTTGCCTGATGTAACCTTCGAGTTGGCCGATGC
>NZ_RZSX01001521.1:0-688 GCF_004023105.1 Mesorhizobium sp. M5C.F.Ca.IN.020.32.2.1
TACCTGCATTGTTTACCGCCATATCCAGTCCGCCGCATTTCTGGACAGTGAACTCGATCAGCTTTTCGACGGCTGCCGCATCCGTGACATCGACCGCAAAGTCGTAGGCCCTGCCTCCTTGCGCGTTTATTTCGGCGGCCATGCAGTGCGCGGCCTCGACATCAAGATCGGCGACAACAACCTCGGCTCCTTCTTGCGCGAGTTGCCGTGAAACAGCCGCTCCTATTCCGGAGCCTGCGCCGGTCACAATCGCGACTTTCCCATGGAAGTCAGGCTTCATCGTCTCTGTCCTATGCCCATTGTGACATACCCGAACAGAGGCAGACGGTTATCGCAAGAAGTTTCGCTCCAATTCGCTTGTCAATCCTGTGAATTCATTTCGCCACCACACAGCGAGACTTGGCCCGCAGGCCCTGGAATGGTAGAGACAAGGGTGGGGTAGATTGACCAGGTTTCCTAGCAGGTAAAAATGGAAGAACACCACATTGCGCGCCGCGGGCTCGTGCTGGGTAGTCTGGCTCTGATGGTCTCCGGATGTACGTCGACATTACGACAGGTGACGGAGCCGATTTCATCCGCGTTCGGACCAAGAAGTGGCCTCAGTCCTCGTTACCGACGGCAGCATGTGCGGTACGACGGAAACGAGCCGGCTGGAACGATCGTCGTCGATACGTCGCAACGTTTTCTC
>NZ_RZSX01001522.1:0-688 GCF_004023105.1 Mesorhizobium sp. M5C.F.Ca.IN.020.32.2.1
ATTCGACAGAGTGAGATTGCGGAGGGCCGCGGCCCGAGCGGCAATTTCGACAAGGAACATCTGAAGGCCATACACGGGTATATTTTTCAGGACGTTTACGAATGGGCCGGTCACACGCGCAACGAAAGCCCGATCGTCGACGGCCAGCGCGTCGAGCCGATCGGCAGCCTTTCCAAGGGCAGCACCTCATTTCTGCATGGCTCACGCATCGACTTCGGACTGGACGAAGCCTTAAAGCCGATCCGCGATCCCAATGTTCTTCGCACTGGCACCCCGGAGCAATTCGCTGAGCGTGCGGGCCAGGTGCTCGCCGAGCTCAATTACGTGCATCCATTCCGCGAGGGCAACGGTCGCGCCCAGGAGGTGTTCATTGCCGAACTTGGCCGCCATTACGGCCATGAGGTGGATTTTACCGTCATCAGCAAGCCGCGGATGATCGAGGCATCAATCGAGACCACAAACGACCCGTCCAGTCCGGCAATGAAGTATGTGCTGGAGGACTCTATCAATCCGAACCGCCGCGAAGCGCTTCGCGCTGCAATTGCCGACCTCGAGCGGTGCGGCGAGAAGCCGGTTGAACACAATATCCGCACGGCACGGCCGGGAGAGGAAATCACCGGCCAAATTCTCGGCCATGACGATAGGGTCGCCAGTATCGTCACGGATGAGCGGATCATTGCCGTCGATC
>NZ_RZSX01001523.1:0-684 GCF_004023105.1 Mesorhizobium sp. M5C.F.Ca.IN.020.32.2.1
TCGAGGAACAGCGTGCCGCCGCTGGCGTGCTCGATGCGGCCGATCCGCTTCTTCTGCGCGCCGGTGAAGGCGCCGGCCTCATGGCCGAACAACTCGCTCTCGATGACCGTCTCCGGCAGAGTGCCGCAATTCAGCGCAACGAAATTGCCCCTGGCGCGGCGGCTCCAGCGATGCAAGAGGCTTGCCACCACCTCCTTGCCGGAGCCGGTCTCGCCGGTCACCAGCACGTCGACGTCGGTGTCGGCGATCTGGCGCAGCGTGCGGCGCAGCCTTTCCATCGCCGGCGTCTGGCCGATCAGCGGCAGGCCGTCCTGCGCTTCTCCGGCCGCTTCGCGCAAGGCGCGGTTCTCCAGCACCAGGCGGCGCTTTTCCGCCGCGCGGCGCACGCTCTGCACCAGCCGGTCGGCGGCGAAGGGTTTGGTGATGAAGTCGTAGGCGCCGTCCTTGATCGCCTTGACGGCAACCGCGATGTCGCCATGCCCGGTGACGAGGATGACTGGAATGTCCGCGTCCAGCCGCAGGACGCAATCGAAAAGCAGCAAGCCGTCGATCTCAGGCATCCGGATATCCGACACCACTACGCCGGCAAAACCGGCGTCGAGCCTGGCCAGCGCCTCGGCCGCCACCGAAAAAGCCAATACCGAAAAGCCGGCAAGCTCAAGCGTCTGCGCGGTGGCCCTGAGG
>NZ_RZSX01001524.1:0-682 GCF_004023105.1 Mesorhizobium sp. M5C.F.Ca.IN.020.32.2.1
GGTGAAGGCCATATCGTCTGCGGCCATTGCCGCAACTGCAGGGCGGGCAGGGGGCATCTGTGCCGCAACACGCTCGGCGTCGGCGTCAACCGGCCGGGCGCTTTCGGCGAATATCTGGCGATCCCGCAGCACAATGTCGTGCCGATCCCCGACGACGTGCCCGACGAGATCGCCGCAATCTTCGATCCCTTAGGCAATGCCGTTCACACCGCATTGTCCTTCGATCTCGTCGGCGAGGACGTGCTGGTCACCGGCGCCGGGCCGATCGGTATCATGGGTGCACTGGTGGCGCAGTGCGTCGGCGCGCGAAAAGTGGTCATCACCGACATCAACCCGGTGCGGCTGGCACTGGCGAAAAAGCTTGGCGTCCAGCATGTGGTCGACGCATCGAAGGAAATGCTGCGCGATATCATGCCGGCGCTCGGCATGACCGAAGGTTTTGACGTCGGCCTCGAAATGTCTGGCGCCGCACCCGCCTTCCGCGACATGATCGACGCCATGAACAATGGCGGCAAGATCGCCATTCTAGGCATCGCGCCGACCGGCTTCGAGATCGACTGGAACAAGGTCATCTTCAAGATGCTGCATCTCAAGGGCATCTATGGCCGCGAGATGTTCGAGACCTGGTACAAGATGATCGCACTGGTGCAAGGCCCGCTCGACGTCACCGGCCTCATCACCC
>NZ_RZSX01001525.1:0-678 GCF_004023105.1 Mesorhizobium sp. M5C.F.Ca.IN.020.32.2.1
GTTCTCGCCCATGCGCTGAAACAGACGGCGGCGGCCAGGGTGAATGCGCTGGTCTATATCGGCGACGCGATGGAAGAAAACATAGACGATCTGGCCGAAAAGGCCGGCAGCCTCGGCCTGCACGGCGTTCCTGTCTTCGTCTTTCAGGAGGGCCATGATGCCGGCGCAGAAAAGGCATTTAAGGAGATTGCGCGGCTGACCAAAGGTGCTTGGTTCCGATTTGATCGGCGGGCCGCCGCAACCTTGGCCAGCCTGCTTTCGGCGGTCGCCGTGTTTGCAACCGGCGGGCTGAAGGCACTGGAGGCCAGGGGCAGGCCGGAAGACCGGCTGATGATCGAGCATCTGCGGAGCAGCAGAAAATAATGGGCGCGATTATCGCATTCGTGGCGTTGCTTTTGGTGCTGCTCGGCGTGGCCACGATCTTTCTCCGCGCCGACCCCGCGAGACTCGCAAGCGGGATGAGGACACTTGGGCCCGTCCTGCTGGCGCTGATCGGCGTCGCCGTGCTTCTGGTCGGACGCGAAGGTATCGGCGGCTTGATCCTGTCGATGGCGCTCGCCTGGTATGGCTCCATGCGGATGAAGCGGCCGACGGCGAAACTGGAGCCGGGCAAGCATTCGACGGTGCGCACCGCGGCACTCGAAATGGAGCTTGATCACGATACCGGCAATCTGGAGG
>NZ_RZSX01001526.1:0-677 GCF_004023105.1 Mesorhizobium sp. M5C.F.Ca.IN.020.32.2.1
GGTCTCCCGTTGCGACTTGAACTCCACCACCGTTGCGGGGGCAGCGCCGGGTTCTGACCGGCTTCCCAATTCTCCGCTTCGTCGTCACCAAGCGGCACCTGAGTTGCCGTGATCTAATCATGACGGCTGGCTGACTGTCGGTATGAAAGCGACATCGTATCCATGCGGCGCGACACGATGGCGAAACCCTGTGGGCCGGGATTTGAGGGGGATGAATTTGCACCCGGCTGCGAGCGCTGCCGGTTCTGAAAGCACGCCGGATTTAACCATTGCAGGGCGCCTAAATGGTTAACGATTCGACAACAACTCAGCACCGGCTTTTTAAGCCGCTTCTAAAATCGAACCGAACGGTTCGTTTCTGTTGACAATGCGTGCATGACGCTGTGAACGCAGGTCCGGCAATTCGTCAAATGGTCGAATGGCGCCTTTGGCATAAACCTCTGAAACAAAACATAAAACAACACTACTGGAAGCATCTGGTACAATTTCAAGGTGTAGATTCTTGGTCCACACGGAACAACTTAGTGATTGGAATCCGCCGAATGGCCTTCCCACATCGGGGCTGTCCGAACGACGCGAATTCCTCCCAAGACACGCCGCTAGACGGACGGAAAATTAAGATACTGGAGTACCAAAAATGAAAAAGATTGCTCTTACTGCCGTCGCCGTTCTGGCCA
>NZ_RZSX01001527.1:0-676 GCF_004023105.1 Mesorhizobium sp. M5C.F.Ca.IN.020.32.2.1
TTGGCCTGTTCGCTATGCAACAGGCCGCCGAAGATCTGGCGGGATGGCAAAAGCAGATCGGCGACGCGCCGCTGTCGGTTTCGGTCAACCTGTCCAGCCGTCAGCTCATCCGCCGTGATCTGGTCAGCGACGTCCGCTCGGTGATCGCCCGGGCCAACCTGAAGCCGCGCTGCTTCCGGCTCGAACTCACCGAATCGCTGGTGATGGACAATCCCGAGCAGACAGCTCATGTGCTGAACAAGCTGAAGAAGCTTGGCATCGGCCTGTCGCTGGACGATTTCGGCACCGGCTATTCCTCGCTGGCCTATCTGACGCGCTTTCCCTTCGACACGATCAAAATCGACAAGAGCTTTGTCGACGACGCGACGCCGAAGCGCGCGGTGCTGCTCAAATCCATGGTCAACATGGCGCATGAACTCGGCCTTTCGGTCGTGGCCGAGGGCATTTCGGATGAAAGCGATGCGCTCGAACTGCGCCAGATGGGCTGCGAATATGTGCAGAGCTTCATGTTCGGCGCGCCGATGCCCGGCGATCAGGTGCTGAAGACGCTGAAGGAACAGTATCCGCTGGCTCAGGCTTGATTTGGTGCATGTCGGTTGTCCCAAGACCGCTGCGCACCTTTGGGCGAGATGCCGGGGGGTCCGCTTCCCGGCGCTCGGAGGTCGCAGGCAAACCG
>NZ_RZSX01001528.1:0-675 GCF_004023105.1 Mesorhizobium sp. M5C.F.Ca.IN.020.32.2.1
TCGCGGTAGCCGAGATTCATCTTTCGCTTGGCAAAGCTGGTCGAGTGGCCGAGCAGGCCGAGCATCCCGTGCGTCTCTCCCGATGCGTCCTCCAGCGCTTCGCCGAGCACCATGAAGCCGCCGCACTCGCCATGCACCGGCCGTGTTGCCGAAAACGCCTCAATGCCGGCCCTGAAATTCACAGCCGCCGCAAGGCGGCCGGCATGAAGCTCGGGATAGCCGCCGGGCAGCCAGCAGACATCGCAATTGACGCTGGGCGCTTCGTCGGCGAGCGGCGAGAAGGGGACGATTTCCGCCCCGGCCTTGCGCCAATGCGTCGCGACATGCGGATAGAGGAAGGTGAAGGCGGCGTCCTCAGCCAGTGCGATGCGCTGGCCGGGTGGCGGCAGCGCGCCGCTGAAGCTGCCCGGTGCGGGCGCAATTGGCGCCGCCAACGCCATGATGGCCTCGAGGTCGAGCGATCTTTCGACCATGTCGGCCAGCCGGTCGAGATGGGCCATCAAATCCTCATATTCGCCGGCCTGGACGAGGCCGAGATGGCGCTCCGGCAGGTTAAGCGATGGATCTCGCAGGATCGCCCCGACAACAGGCAGGCCGATCGCCTCGATCGCGTCGCTGCAAAGCCGGCGGTGACGCTCGCTGCCCAACCGGTTGAGCACGACGCCGGCCATACGC
>NZ_RZSX01001529.1:0-674 GCF_004023105.1 Mesorhizobium sp. M5C.F.Ca.IN.020.32.2.1
GATGTTCGAGAACGTGGCAGTGGAACATCCAGTCGCCGGAATTGTCGGCGACGAAGGCGATCTCGACCTTCTCGCGCGGCGAGATGAGCACCGTGTCCTGCCATTCGCGGTTGCGGGTGGGTTGGCCGTTGCGGGAAATCACGCGGAACGAATGGCCGTGCAGGTGGATCGGGTGGTGCCACGCAGTCGCGTTGGCCATGGCGATGACGTGGCTCTTGTTCCGCTCGAGAGTCAGTGCCGGCTTCATGTCGTGGCTGGCCTCGTCGGCGGCGACGCCGTTGATGAACCAGGCGGTGCTGGAGTTCATCGCCTGCATCATTCCCATCATCGAATTCATGTCGCGCATCATGCCCCCCGGCGCGACCGGGCCCATGCTTTCACCCATGTCCTGCGCCACCATCTCGCCCATCATGCCGCCGGCGAAGACGACTTCGTTGCGGGACGCCGTCTCGAGGTCCGGCTCCGGCAGCGAATTGGCCGGCAGGGCCAGCGGCCAGTCGGGCGCGCGTTCGCGAAGCGGGGTGTCGTCATAGACGAGTTCGACGAGCTTATATCCCAGTCCTTCGTAGAACCGGTCAGAGATCGAAACCCGGCTGCCGGGCTTGCCCGTCATGTCGAGGATCAGATCAGCGCGCATGGCGGGACCCAGCACCACTCGCCCGCCAGCGGGCGCG
>NZ_RZSX01000152.1:0-9386 GCF_004023105.1 Mesorhizobium sp. M5C.F.Ca.IN.020.32.2.1
TGTTTCATCAACTGATAGATCGCGACCGTCTCGCGGGGGAACGCGGTGACCAGTCCCGCCACCCAGCCGATGGCACCCACCGACAGCGCCTCGAACGCAAGATTGTCGACGCCGGTGAACAGGTCGTAACGGTCGCCGAAGCGGTTGATGATTTCGGTCGAGCGGCGGATGTCGTCGGAGGATTCCTTGATGGCGACGAAACGCTTGTCGTTCGCCAGTTCCTCCATCTGACCGACGGTGACGTCGACGCGATAGGCAAGCCGGTTCGAATAGATCATTACCGGCAGGTCGCCGGCCTCGGCGACAGCGCGCAGTGCCGCGACCGTCTCCTCCGCATTGGTGTGGTAGATCGGGCTCGGCACCACCATCAGCCCGTTAGCGCCCTCCTTGGCGGCGCGGCGCGCGATCGCCGCCGCCTCGCGCGTGCCGGGTTCGTTGACCGTCAGCAGAACCGGCTTATTGCCGGCGATCTTCTGCGCGGTCTTCAGCACGTCGATCTTCTCGCCATGCGAGAGCATCGGCCCCTCGCCGAGCGAGCCGCAGACGATGATGCCGTCGCAGCCAGCCTCCATCTGGAGCGCAAAGCAGCGCTCCATTTCGGCGTGATCGAGGCGGTCGTCCTCGGTGAATTTGGTCGTGACGGCGGGGAAAACTCCAGTCCACATGGCGGTCGCTCCATCTGATATATCAGTCGTATATTTATGAAGAAACGGACTGTCAACACGGATTTCACTGTGATATATCAAAAATATATCAGGAGTTCGCCTTTGATATTCAATGAAACAAGCCCGGCGTTCGAGCCAGTGGCGACGAAAGCCTACCGGGTGCTCGAGCACATGATCGTAACGCTCGAACTGGCGCCTTCAAGCTTTATCACGGAGGGCGCCGTGATCGACAGGCTGGGCCTTGGCCGCACGCCGGTGCGCGAGGCGATCCAGCGACTGGCGTGGGAGGGACTGCTGGATGTCCGGCCCCGTGCCGGTATCGCCATTGCCCCGCTCCATCCCGGCGACTGGTTGCGCGTTCTCGATGCACGGCGTGGCATCGAGGTGGTTCTTGCCCGTTCGGCCGCCCGCTTCGTCACCCGTGAGGCCGCCGACCTGTTTCACGATGCCGCGCTTGCCATGCAGAAGGCAGTGATATCAGGCAATGTGCTCGCCTTCATTCAGGCTGACAAGGCACTCGACGAGGCGCTGGCGCTGGCTGCCGACAACCCCTTCGCTGCGCGGTTGGCTGCTCCCCTGCAAACCCACAGCCGCCGCTTCTGGTTCCGCTACAAGGCCGATACCGGTCTTGCCGAATCGGCCGAGCACCACGTCGCGCTGATCCGCTCGATCCTCGACGGCGACGAAGACGCCGCCGCCAAGGATGCCAAGCGCCTGATGGCGCTGCTGCGCGGCCATGCCGAGGCGGCTGCTACGCGCTAAGAGATCGCAAAGCCGACCGCCTTCCTTGTTTCGGATGGTGCTTCTGCAATCCACGGCGCCGAATAAGTCATCAACGGCGGCACCATACCGACGGTCTGATGCCGAAAAGAGAGAGCAAAAGTTCACAAAGCGCCTAGCGCCGGCCAGGCGTTGAGCATCGCCCAATCCCTCATGCGTCCTGGTCGGGCGGGATCAGCACGTTTTCCCAATGTTCGCCGGCCGCGACGATGCAGCTTCTGCCGGCGACATCGGTGACGATGATCGTCCAGCTTCCGGTCTCGGCGACATAGACCTCCATAATCGCCATTTGACCGATCAGCCCGAAAGCAAACTGTCTTTCCTGGAACTGCTCGCTCAGGTGGGCGACGAGATCGCCATGTTCAACGCAGTACTGATACTGGGCGCTTGCGGCGTTCGTACCCACCGCCAATGCGCCAGCAAGAACCAGGGCTTTCACCCAACCCAACAGCGATTTGCGTGCCATAGGGCACCTCCTTTGCCATCACGTCCGGCAAAGGGAGACGCCTCATTTTGCCGGAACGATCCAGGCCGGTTCCGACGTCATCATCATTGCGTCGTTCCTTTCCGTGTTCCGGTCTGTCATCAGCGGGGACGATTCCAGATGTTCCCACTATGTTCGATATATGGTACCGGCACCGAAAAAGCGCAAGCAGGCGCCCGCAACGGGCGCCTGTGGATCCGTTTCAAAGTCGTCGCCGAGAACCGCGGCCGGGCGGCTATGCCGAGACAGCGGCCGCAGCAAGAAAAGGGCCCACGCTCAGGTGCCTGGCAATGCGGCTGTCGTCAGCGCGCTCTCCCAGCCTTCACCCACCGAAACCACGCAGCTTTGACCGCGTGTGTCGCTGGCGAGGATGGTCCAGGTGCCTTTATCGGAAACGAAGACTTCAACAATCACATTCGGATTGACAACGCCGAGCGCAGTCGGATTTTCCCGGAACTTCTCGCCGAGCGCCTTGATCATGTCGGCTCGTGGCGCGCATTGTTCGGCCGCTGTTGCCGAGACGGCGGAAAACGCGGCAGCCGCCGCGCAAAGTATCGACACCATAAGACGCGTCATCTGACACCTCCTTGCGCCGGCCGATGCCCCCGCTGCCGTCAGCGCCGTTGGTTGACCTGCCGCGCTTTCTTCGCGGCAGGATTGCAGATTAAGGTTTCTGCCGCCCGCCTGGTTCCATCACATTAGCGTTCACGCAGATGCGGGCCGCGACCGGTCAACAAAAAGGCCCGGTCGCTGGCCAGGCCTTTTCGTTCAATGTTACATCTAGGCCCGGAACCGTCCGGCTAGTTCATTGTCGGGATCACGAATTCGGCCCCGTCCTTGACGCCTGCCCGCGCGCCCGCAACCGAAGACGAGGACGCGCAAACAAGCAACCGTCCGGCTAGTTCATTGTCGGGATGACGAATTCGGCGCCGTCCTTGACGCCGGACGGCCAGCGCGAGGTCACCGTCTTAGTCTTGGTGTAGAAGCGGAACGCGTCCGGTCCGTGCTGGTTGAGGTCGCCGAAGGAAGACGCTTTCCAGCCGCCGAACGTATAATAGGCGATCGGCACCGGGATCGGCACGTTGATACCGACCATGCCGACCTGGACTCGCGAGGCGAAGTCGCGGGCGGCATCGCCGTCGCGGGTGAAGATGGCGACGCCGTTGCCCATTTCGTGGTCGTTGGCGAGCTTGATCGCGTTCTCGTAAGTCGGCGCGCGCACTACGGAGAGCACCGGCCCAAAGATCTCTTCCTTGTAGATGCGCATGTCGGCGGTCACGTTGTCGAACAGGCAGCCGCCCATATAGTAGCCGTTCTCGTAGCCCTGCATGGAAAAGCCGCGGCCGTCGACGACCAACTTGGCGCCTTCCCTGACGCCGGTATCGACATAGCCCTTGACCCGCTCCAGCGCCTGCGCCGTCACCAGCGGGCCGAAATCGGCGGACGAATCCGTGGACGGGCCGACCTTCAGGCTTTCGACGCGCGGCACCAGCTTTTCCATCAGCCGGTTGGCGGTATCGTTGCCGACCGGGACAGCCACCGAGATCGCCATGCAGCGCTCGCCGGCCGAGCCGTAGCCGGCACCGATCAGCGCGTCGACGGTCTGGTCCATGTCGGCGTCAGGCATGATGATCATGTGGTTCTTAGCACCGCCGAAGCACTGCACGCGCTTGCCGGCCGCGCAGCCGCGCGAATAGATGTACTGGGCGATCGGCGTCGAGCCGACAAAGCCGATGGCCTTGATGTCGGGATCGTCGAGGATGGCGTCGACCACGTCCTTGTCGCCGTTGACGACGTTGAGGATGCCCGCCGGCAGGCCGGCCTCGATGAACAGCTCGGCGATGCGCATCGGCACGCCGGGGTCGCGCTCCGAAGGCTTCAGGATGAAGGCGTTGCCGCAAGCGATAGCCGGCGCGATCTTCCACAATGGGATCATCGCCGGAAAATTGAACGGCGTGATACCGGCAACGACGCCGAGCGGCTGGCGCATCGAATAGACGTCGATGCCGGGGCCGGCGCCGTCCGTGAACTCGCCCTTCATCATATGCGGCGCGCCGATGCAGACCTCGACCACTTCCAGGCCGCGCTGGATGTCGCCCTTGGCGTCGGCGATGGTCTTGCCGTGTTCGCGCGCCAGAATGTCGGCCAGCGCATCATACTCCCCGGTGACCAGTTCGAGAAACTTCATCAAGACGCGCACGCGCCGCTGCGGATTGGTCGCCGCCCAGCCGGGCTGCGCCGCCTTGGCGTTTTCCACAGCCGCGCGCAGTTCAGCCTGCGAAGCCAGCGCCACCGTGCCGCGCACCGTGCCGTCCATCGGCTGCATGACGTCCTGCTTGCGGCCGCTGGTCCCAGCGACACGCTCGCCACCGATAAAATGACCGTATTCGATCATGGTTTCTCTCCCTGTATTTGTGATGCGCCATTGTCCGCCTTTGCGCAGCCGATGGCAACGCGAGCGGAAACGCAACCGTTGTGCACAAAGTAGATAGCGGTGCGCGGCTGTGCATCAATTGCCGCAAATGGTAAGAATGCAGGTCCCTAGCAGCAAGGATTGAGAAACTGAGTTCTTTCGCGCCCCCCTCTGTCCTGCCGGACATCTCCCCCACGAGTGGGGAGATTGGCTGTCATCCCGGCTTTCACCAACCCGCAACGTTGCAAGGAAGTCGCCGCGGGAGCGGCCGGCCAATCTCCCCCCAAGTGGGGGAGATGTCCGGCAGGACGGAGGGGGGCGCCTTGGAGCGCTTTCGTAATCATCGTCATCCGGAACATCCTCATGAACTGGGATGACGTCCGCATCTTCCTCGCCGTGGCGCGTGCCGGCCAGATCCTTGGCGCGGCCAAGCGGCTGGAGCTCAACCACGCCACCGTCTCGCGCCGCGTCGCCGCACTCGAGGATGCGCTACGCACAAAACTTTTTCGTCGGCTGACCACCGGCAGCGAGCTGACGCCGGCGGGCGAGCGTTTTCTCGACATCGCCGAGCGCATGGAGGGCGACATGATCGCCGCGCGCTCGACCATGGCGGGCGAAGGCGACGATGTTTCGGGCACGGTGCGTATCGGCGCGCCTGATGGTTTCGGCGTCGCCTTCCTGGCCAAACGCCTCGGCGCACTGACGGCGCTTCACCGCGAACTCACCATCCAGCTAGTGCCGGTGCCGCGTTCCTTCTCGCTGTCCAGGCGCGAAGCCGACATCGCCATCACCGTGGAGCGGCCGACCGAGGGCAGGCTGGTGGCGGGGAAGCTGGTCGACTACACGCTCGGCCTGTTCGCGTCCCGCGCCTACACCGAAACGCATGGCCTGCCCCAGACGCCCGCCGAGCTCGGCCGGCACACGCTGATCGGCTATGTGCCGGACCTCATCGTCAGCCCGTCGCTCGACTATGCGGCCGAGTTCAGCGCCGACTGGCGCACGAGCTTCGCCATCTCCTCGGCGCTCGGCCAGGCCGAAGCGGTGCGCTCCGGCGCCGGCATCGGCATTCTGCACACCTTCGTCGCCCGTTCGATGCCGGAACTGGTGGCTATCGACATTGTCGCGCCCATCCGCCGCGCCTACTGGTTGGTCTATCACGAATCGGTCAGGCCGCTGCGCCGCGTCCAGATCGTCGCGAGCTTCATCACCAAGGCGGTGGAACGGGAGCGAAGCCTGTTCGTCTGATGATATTCATCTGACGCGGCGAAGTGTGATGAACTTGTTCCTCACCGCGCTCAAAATGCGTGAAGGACACTTCCGATCCTACCGCTGGTATCGCTCCGGTCCGAGGTCGCGGACATTGATATCCGGCACCCGGCTCGAAATGATGTCGGCCAGGACCTTGGCCGAGCCGCAGGCCATGGTCCAGCCGAGCGTGCCATGGCCGGTGTTGAGATAGAGGTTGGAGAACTCGGTGCGGCCGATCAGCGGCGGCCCGTCCGGCGTCATCGGCCGCAACCCGCACCAGAAGGTCGCCGACTTCATATCGCCGCTGCCCGGAAAAAGGTCGCCAAGCGAATGTTCGAGCGTGCGCCGCCGCGATTCATGCAGCGTCAGGTCGAAGCCGGAAATCTCCGCCGTGCCACCGACCCGGATGCGGTCGCCGAGCCTGGTGATCGCCACCTTGTAAGTCTCGTCCATCACCGTCGACACCGGTGCTGCGGCAGCATCCTTGATCGGCACAGTGATCGAATAGCCCTTGACCGGATAGACCGGGACGGGTCGTTTCAGCGTGCGCATGAACTTGGCCGAATAGCTGCCCATCGCCATCACATAGGCGTCGGCAGCTTTCCAACCTTTGCTCGTATTGAGGTTGGCGATACGGTTGCGCTTCTTGACGACGCGCCGTATCTCCGTGTCGTATTCGAAGGTGACGCCACGCGCCACGCAGAGCTCGGCCAGACGGTCGGTGAACATCTTGCAGTCACCGGTTTCGTCGCCCGGCAGTCGCAGGCCTCCGACGAATTTTTCACGCACCCCTGCCAGCCCCGGCTCGGCTGAGATGCAGCCGTCGGGATCGAGAATCTCGTAGGGAACGCCATATGCCTTCAGCACTTCGACATCGCCGGCAGTGCCGTCGAGCTGCTGTTGAGTTCGAAAAAGCTGCAGCGTTCCCTTGGCGCGCTCGTCATACGCGATGCCGCTCGCCTCGCGCAACGCTTTCAGCGTGTCGCGGCTGTATTCGGCCAAAGGCACCATCCGCGCCTTGTTCACCGCATAGCGCTCAGCCGTGCAGTTGCGCAGCATCCTGACCAGCCATACCCACATATGCGGATCGAGAGTCGGCCGCACCACCAGCGGACCATGCTTCATCAACAGCCATTTGATCGCCTTTAGCGGGACGCCGGGACCGGCCCAGGGCGAGGCGTAGCCGGGCGAAATCTCGCCGGCATTGGCAAAGCTGGTTTCCAGCGCCGGACCCTTCTGGCGGTCGATGACAGTCACTTCATGGCCGGCCTCGGCCAGATAATAAGCGGTGGTGACCCCGATGACGCCGCCGCCCAGCACGAAGATCTTCATCGCATAGTTCTCCAGAACGACGCCTTGTCAGGGATTTTGGGGGCGGGGCATCGTGGCCATCTGTCTGCCGGATTTTACGGCGTCCGCCAAGTGCCCAAGCATGTCGCCCAAAAGTACGCAGCGGTTTTGGGACATCGAGATGCGTAAAAAAGCCCGCGCGCTATCCATTCACATAGCGCCGGTGAAAACGGTGTCCGAGGCTGGTCAAGATTTCATAGCCGATGGTGCCGGCATGGCCGGCCGCCTGATCCACCGTCTGCGACGGTCCGATCAGTTCGACGAGGTCGCCCGCCTTCAGCCTGTCGGGCGGCAGGGCCGAAATGTCGAGAACGATCGAATCCATCGATACACGGCCCACGAACGGCAAACGCACATTTTCGACCCAGGCGGCGGAAGCCGCGCGACGATGCCAGCCATCGGCATAGCCAAGCGAGATCGTTGCGGCGACCAGCGAATCGGTCACGTGAAAAATATGGCCATAGCCGACGCCGGCGCCCCTAACGAGGCTGCGCGTCTGGATGACCTTTGCCTGAAGCCGCACCACCGGCAGCATCGGATTTTCCTCGGCTGGCGTCGGATTGATGCCGTAGAGCGCCGCACCGGGCCGGGCGAGGTCGTAGTGAAAGGGCTGCCCAAGAAAGATGCCGGAGGAATTGGCCAGCGAGGCCGGCACCGGTGGCAGCATCCTGCGCAGCCGCTCGAATTCCAGCCGCTGCTGCTCGTTGGCCGGATGCTCGGGTTCGTCGGCGCGAGCGAGATGGCTCATCACGAAGGTGGCGTTGATGCCGTCGAAAGCCCGCGGATCGGCAGTGACGGCCTCCACCTCGGCTGCCGCCATGCCGAGCCGCGACATGCCGCTGTCGACCTGAATTCCAGCCTTGAGCTTGCGGCCGGCCCGCTGCGCCGCCGAGCGCCAGGCGGCGAGTTGGCCGGCGCTGTTGATGACCACGCCCAGCTCCGCTTCGATAGCTTCGCTTTCAGCGCCCGGCTGAATGCCGTTCAGCACATAGATCGCCGGCCGTGCGCCGAGCGCCTGGCGCAGCAAGACACCTTCGGCCAGATGCGCGACGAAAAAAGTAGCGCAGCCCTCGGCCGCCAGCGCCGCCGCCACCTGGGCCCCGCCGAGCCCGTAGCCGTCGGCCTTGACGACACCCGCGCAGCCAACATCGCCTAAACGCGCCTTGAGCCGCCGGTAATTTTCGCGGATGGCGCCGAGATCGATGGTCAATATGGCGCCGGCCGCCGCTTCGCTGATCGGCGCGGCTTTGACGGCGACCCTTTCAGAAAGAGATTTTTTGGAAGCGCCGTTCATGCCAACCCCGTCTGCAGCGGATTGGCCATCAATAAGGCCACCGCGCTGACGCGGCAACCGTGGTCGGCGCGAGCGCGGCTTGCGCCAAGTTACGCAACCAGATGCCGGAACGCCGCAACCACATCCTCATAGACCTGACGCTTGAACGGCACGATCAGGTCGGGCAATTCCTCCATTGGCCGCCAATCCCATTTGTCGAACTCGGCGGTGTGGCCGCCCGGCGGCGGATTGATCTCAATCTCGCTCACGTCGCCGTGAAAGCGGAAGGCGAACCATTTTTGCGTCTGGCCGCGATATTTCCCCTTGAAGGCGATGCCGACCAGATGGGCCGGCAGGTCGTAATATATCCAGTTCGGCGCCTCATCCAGCAACGAGACGCTGCGTATGCCGGTTTCTTCGTAGAGTTCCCGCTGTGCCGCCTGCAGCGGCTCTTCGCCCTTGTCGATGCCGCCCTGCGGCATCTGCCAGAGCTGCGTCGTGCCGGCGAATTCGCTGTCCGGCTCGGCAATGCGATGGCCGACCCAGACCAGCCCGTCGCCGTTGAGGACCATCAGTCCGACACAGCGACGATAAGGCAGCGTCTCGGGATCGACCGGTTCTCTCTTCGTCATGCTCAACCTTTTTCCGGATCCACCGCCACTGCCGAAATCGGCACGATCTCGATGCCGCGCCTCTTGGCCTCGACCACCCAGGCCGACACGGTGTCGACCGTCAGCTCGAAGGCCGAGCCGATGCCGACGGCAAAGCCTTTCGCCCGCGCGGCGGCTTCCAGTTCGTCCAGCTTCTTCAAAATGGCGCCGCGGTCCCGCACCGCGTCGATCGACGCATCGCCGGCAACGAACGGCACGCCGTTTTTCAACGCCAGGTCGGGTGCCAGGCTACGCGCCGACGAACCGTCGTCAACATAGGCCAGGCCGCGCCTGCCGAGCTCTGCCATCAGCGGCCCCATCGCCGCCGCATCGGCCGAAAAACGTGCGCCCATATAGTTCATGACGCCGGTGTAGTTGGTCGTCCGCGACAGCGCCCAGCGCAAATTCTTCAAATTCTCGTCCGCCGTCGCAGCGACCGTCAGCGTGTTGCGGCCGGGATTGACGTTCGGATAGTCGAACGGTTCGAGCGGCACCTGCATGACGATCTCATGGCCGCTTTGCC
>NZ_RZSX01001530.1:0-673 GCF_004023105.1 Mesorhizobium sp. M5C.F.Ca.IN.020.32.2.1
GTGCTGGTCGTCGAGTATTACGACGGTTCCGGTAAGGTCGTGGACCGCACGGGCTATGCGTCTGAGGCTGGTTACAAGGCCGTCTCCCCGACAGACTTTCGCGCTGATGAAAAAACGACGCTGCATCTTTTCGGGCTCGAGCCGTGTCAGGGCGAGATGGTCAACCGCAAGGAAGACTTCGCCGGGGCGTGCTCCGCATTCGCCCAAGAGCAGCTTCAGATCATGTTGAAAAGCCCGAAGGTGATTTTCTGCCGCGCGTTTGTGAGTGAGCAGAACGCCGCGAAGCAGAATGCGACCTGCTACGGCTACTACAACTACCCGGGCAGTCTCGACACTGTCGACATGTTCGAAGAACAGCTTTTGTCACTTGGAGCGCTTCGGCTCGCCAAAAAGCCGGACGGAACATACGTCCGCCCGGATCTCGCAAAGGCGGAGGAAATCGGCAAGGCGGGGTCCTACGGCATGTGGGCCGATCCACGGGCAAAATCACAATGAGAAGGCTTCTCGCCATTCTCGGTGTCGCGCTAGCTCCGGTGGCAGCAGCCGCAGCACCAGCCGGTTACTTCGATCTCCAGCCAGGTGTCACGCTCGAAACCGGCGACACGTGGGTTTCAGACGGGCTGCGCTACCGTCTCTTTGGCGTCCAGTCATGCCTACGTGGTACGCCCTACAC
>NZ_RZSX01001531.1:0-672 GCF_004023105.1 Mesorhizobium sp. M5C.F.Ca.IN.020.32.2.1
TTTCGGTGCTGCGTGGCCAGCGCAAGGAGGCGGACAGGCGCCAACAGGAGAGCGCGGCCGAGAGCAAGGCCGCACGAGACGCGTTGAAGGCCGAGAAGAAAAGGACCGGCGAACTGGACAAGAAGGTCGAGCGCCTGCTCGCCACGCTTGCCGATCGCGAGGACAAGCTTGACCGCCGCGAAAAGGAAATCGCGCGGCTTCGCCAAAAGTCGAAAAGCGAAAGCGTGGAAAACGCCTCGGCGGTTCGTCTCGTCGGAGTGCAAGGTAGTCAGGGCGATGCGGCCGTCAAGGACGACGACGACACCCAAAACGCCATCGCCAAGCTCGACCGCGACCGAGAGCGGTTGGAGGCGAGGCTGACGGAACTGGCCCGCGAGAACAAGAAACTGAAAACGGAGCTTGCCGCCTTCGAGGCATCCAAATCCGAAGACGGCGACGATGCGCGCCGCGCCAGCGCTGCATTGCGTGAGCAGATGAGCGACCTGGCGGCGCAAGTCGTCGCCCTGACGGCGACGCTCGACGGGCCGGAGTCGCCGATCGCAAAGGTTCTTGCGGCACCCAACCAAGCGGGAAGCGGCGAACGCAGCCTTGCCGATCGCGTGCGGGCGCTGCAGAAGGCCGAATCGACGCATTGAACCCAGGCAGTGATGCTGTCTTCTGCGGCTCAGGTGC
>NZ_RZSX01001532.1:0-671 GCF_004023105.1 Mesorhizobium sp. M5C.F.Ca.IN.020.32.2.1
ATGCAGAGCGGCATCGAAAGGGAGCTTACGGGCGACCTCCCATTCCCTGGAACCTTAACCGAAGGGGACGATATGTCGGCTTCCATCGACGCGGAACAAAAGTTCGACCGGGTGAAGGCCCAGTTGAAGGCGCGTCTTGGAACCGAAGTCTATTCGAGCTGGTTCGGACGCATGAAGGTCGCCGAGGCGTCCCGGGGCATTGTCCGCATCTCGGTTCCCACCGCCTTCCTGCGCTCGTGGATCAACGGCCACTATCTCGACCTCATCGCCGAGCTGTGGAAACACGAGGATCCTGAAATCCTCAAGATCGAGATCGTCGTGCGCACCGCTACCCGCCCGGGGCGCAACGGCGTCGAGCCCGAAGTGGCCCCGGCGCGCAAGATGACCAGGCAAGCGCAAACGGCGCTGGCCGCGGGAACAGCAAGCCCCGGCAGGCTGGAGCGGGTACCGGCACCTCGCCCGGGAACGCCTGCAGAGACCGAGTTCCGGCACAATGTGCTCGGTTCGCCGCTAGACCCGCGCTACACGTTCGGCTCCTTCATCGAGGGACCGTCAAACCGGGTGGCTTTCGCCGCCGCCAAAGCGGTGGCGGAATCGCAGTCGAGCGCGGTGCGCTTCAATCCACTGTTTCTTCACGCGACGGTGGGGCTGGGCAAGACTCACCTGCTGCA
>NZ_RZSX01001533.1:0-670 GCF_004023105.1 Mesorhizobium sp. M5C.F.Ca.IN.020.32.2.1
GTCGCAATCGCCGCGATAACGAGTTGCACCAACACGTCGGATCCGTCACTCCTGATTGCTGCGGGGTTGCTGGCGCGCAAGGCGCGGCAGCTTGGACTGAGACCGCCCCATTGGGTCAAGACATCGCTTGCTCCGGGCTCGCCGGCGGCGGTCCATTACCTCAAGCGATCAGGTCTGCTCGAGGACCTCGAGGCAATCGGCTTCAGCATTGTCGGCTTTGGCTGCACGACCTGCATCGGCAATTCGGGTCCCCTCCCCGTGGAGATGCAATCCGCCATCGACGGCGGGATCACGGCCGTTGCCGTCCTGTCGGGAAACCGCAACTTTCCAGGGAGGGTCCATCCGTCCCTCAAGGATGGATTCCTGGCTTCACCGCCGATGACTGTAGCGTTCGCACTTGCCGGAGACGTGTTGCGCGATATCACGGCCGACCCCATCGCAAAGGGCGCCGATAGCAGCGAGGTCTATCTCGCTGACCTTTGGCCCGACCAGGCTGAAGTCGCGAAACATGTGAGAGCCTATGTTCTCAGCGCGGATTACCCAGAGGCGTTCGGCAAGGCGGTCGAAAATCCCCTTTGGCAAAAGCTGGATTCTCCGCAAAGCGCGCGTTTCCCGTGGTCGGACAAATCAACTTACATTCGTCGGCCGCCATTCGCGGCTGCGGGTGTGT
>NZ_RZSX01001534.1:0-669 GCF_004023105.1 Mesorhizobium sp. M5C.F.Ca.IN.020.32.2.1
GCCAGGATCCAGGCGCCGTCGAGATCGCCGAGCACCAGCGGGCGAATGCCGAGCGGATCACGGCAACCGATCATCTTCTTGGCAGTCATCGCCACCAGCGCGAAGGCGCCTTCGACCTGGCGCACCGCATCGATGAAGCGCGAGTTGAGATCGTGTTCCCTGCTGGTGGCGACCAGATGAAGCAGCGTCTCGGTGTCGGAGGTCGACGAGAAGATCGCGCCTTGTTTCTGCAGCGCGCGCTGCACCGTCATGGCGTTGGTGAGATTGCCGTTGTGGGCGACGGCGAAGCCGCCGTCGGCGAGCTCGGCGAAAAACGGCTGGATGTTGCGCTGGCCGGCGCCGCCTGTGGTGGCGTAGCGCGTGTGGCCGATCGCGCGGTTGCCTTGGAGGCTGTCGATGACGCGCTGCTTGGTGAAGGTGTCGCCGATCAGGCCGACATGATGTTCGACATGGAACTGGGTGCCGTCATAGGAAACGATACCGGCCGCTTCCTGGCCGCGATGCTGCAACGCATGCAGGCCGAGCGTGACGATAGCCGCGGCGTCCTGCCGGCCAAAAATACCGAACACACCGCATTCGTCATGGAAATGATCGTCAGCTTCGGCGGAAAGCACGTCGTCTGCGTCTGCCATCTTCAGCTCCGCTAAAGTCGCTATATAGTGTGATGAC
>NZ_RZSX01001535.1:0-666 GCF_004023105.1 Mesorhizobium sp. M5C.F.Ca.IN.020.32.2.1
CATAACGACATCCCCGAAAGGGCGTCCAAGCCGTTCTCCAAGGATCGCGACGGCTTCGTGCTGGCAGAGGGCTCGGGCGCGCTTGTGCTGGAATCGCTGCAGGCCGCACTGGCCCGCGGCGCGACCATCCTCGGCATCCTGCGCGGCTGCGGCGAGAAGGCCGACGATTTCCACCGCACCCGTTCGAAGCCGGACGGTTCGCCGGCGATCGCCGCCGTTCGCGCCGCCCTCGCCGATGCCGGCCTGGGCGAGGACGAGATCGATTATGTCAACGCTCATGGCACCTCGACGCCGGAAAACGACAAGATGGAGCATCTGTCGCTGTCGACCGTGTTCGGCGAGCGGATCGGCTCGATGCCGATATCGTCGAACAAGTCGATGATCGGCCACACCTTGTCGGCCGCCGGCGCCGTCGAGGCCGCGTTTTCGCTGATGACCATGCGCGAAAGCGTCATCCCGCCGACCATCAATTACGACAATCCCGATCCGGCGATCGTGCTCGACGTGGTGCCGAACACGAAGCGCAACGCCGAGGTTGGCACGGTGCTCTCGAACTCCTTCGGCTTCGGCGGCCAGAACACCTGCCTTGTCATGGCGCGGGAACCAGTCTAAGCGAGCTTTTTTCCCGCTCAACAGAACCGACAGGCCCGATGCGCGCATTGCAAC
>NZ_RZSX01001536.1:0-657 GCF_004023105.1 Mesorhizobium sp. M5C.F.Ca.IN.020.32.2.1
GTCGACCCGCTCCGCCATGGTCGGCGGGGTGGGCTCGACTGTGTCGGCCGGAGCGGTTTCCGACGGCTCGGTGACCGGCTCTGCCTGCTCGACGGGCGGTTCGGGCGGAGGCTCCGTTTCGGCTACGGGCTCCTCGGCAGGATCCGGCTGATCGGGCGCAACCTCGTCCGGTATCGGGGCCGGCATGGCTGGCGTGAACGCCATCGGCGACAACTCGATCACCTGCGCCTGCGGCGGTCCGCCATCGGGCTCGGCCGGGCGCCAGCTCTGCATCGCATAGCCGATCGCGGCATGCGCCACCAGAACCAGCGCAGCCGCGCCCGCCCACCAGGCAATCTCGCGCATGCCGAAACGCCGCTGATCGGCCATCGGCAGGACGGCCGCCGGCGACATTATTGGCCCGTTCCGACTTGCGGCGCCGTGGCATCGCCGGGCGCGGTCTCGAGACCGACCAGCGCGACCTTCAGATAGCCGGCGCCGCGCAAAAGGTTCATCGCCTCCATCAGATCGCCATAGCCGACCGCCCTGTCGGCGCGCAGGAAGATGCGCGTCTGTCTGTCGCCTTTTGTCCTGCCGACGAGCGTGGCGGCGAAGGCTTCGCGCGGCACGGTGTCGTTGCCGATCGCCAGGCTGAGATCGTTTTTCAGCGTCAGGAAC
>NZ_RZSX01001537.1:0-655 GCF_004023105.1 Mesorhizobium sp. M5C.F.Ca.IN.020.32.2.1
GACGAAATGACCGGCTCGCAGCATGGCCAGCGCCAGCGCCGTGCCCCAGGCCCCGCCGCCGAGCACGGCAATGCGCCAACCGCTTGGCGCCTTATGACCGCTACCGGTCATGCCTTGGCTCCGCGCCGGCCCGAGCCGACCATCGGGGCAGAGATACTGTCCAGCGGCCAGCGCGAGCGCGGCACGAAATCGGCGGCGTTCTCACCCGCGATGCCGACGCGCAGCCGTTCGATGCCGGCCCAGGCGATCATCGCCGCATTGTCGGTGCAGAGTTTGAGCGGCGGTGCGACGAAAGCAAAGCCGGCTTTCTCGCATAGGGTTTCGAGTGTCGCCTTGATCGTCCGGTTGGCAGCGACGCCGCCGGCGACGACGAGCGCAGGCTCCATCTCGCCTGGAAACTCCTGACGGAATCGGTTCAGCGCCCTCGAAACACGATCCTCCAGTGCATCCGCCACCGCCGCCTGGAACGAGGCGCAGATGTCGGCGACGTCCTGGTCGCTCAACGGGGCAATGGCCGTTGCTGCCTGGCGCACGGCGGTCTTCAGCCCGGAAAAGGAGAAATCGGGCTGCGCCGATCCCTTCATCGGCCGCGGGAAGGCGAAGCGTGCGACGTCGCCGGTCGCCGCCGCCTTCTCGACATTCGGCCCGCCAGGGT
>NZ_RZSX01001538.1:0-654 GCF_004023105.1 Mesorhizobium sp. M5C.F.Ca.IN.020.32.2.1
CTCGAAACCAGCCTCAACATCACCCGCCGCGACGGCAGGCAAGGCAAGGTCGACGTCAACATCCATTTCGCGCCCGCCGACAACAAGCTGGACCTCGATCTGAAGGCATCGGAGCCGGCCGGCGGCATCATCGCCAATCTGCTCAAATTGCCCGATGCGCCGTCGGTCAACATCGTCGTCACCGGCACGGGGCCGGTCGCCAACTGGAGCGGCATCGGTACCTTCGTCCTCGACGGCCAGATCGTCACCCAACTCACCGGTCGCCACCAGCTCACCGACAAGGGCAACTATGTCGAGGCCAAGGGCGACGGCGACTTCCAGCGCTTCTTGCCCGACAATCTGAAATCCTTGTTTGCCGGCAAGACCAGCTTCGACCTCGCCGGAACCGCGATCGTGACGGGCGGCGTCGAAGTCGAGCGCGCCAGCATCGACAGCGATGCCGTGCATGGCACGGCGGCGGGCATCATCGACCCCAACGGCGCCAGCGACCTTTCGGTGGAACTCGCCGCCAAGGGTCCACCGATCGTGCTCAGCCTCGGCGCTGCGGCACAGCCGGTGACGGTCGCGATCACCGGCGCCACGGCCCGCGCGTTCGGCGGCGGCAAGGCGCCGATAATCGACATCGGCGCCTTGCCGCCGCCGAACGCGCGGGCC
>NZ_RZSX01001539.1:0-652 GCF_004023105.1 Mesorhizobium sp. M5C.F.Ca.IN.020.32.2.1
ATTTTGCTCCGCTTGGCGAACGGGAACTCGAGCGGTGAGCGACGTCACGTCGAGACGCGGCGTGCTCCAGCCCTCGACGGTCGAGGTCATCTTCGCCTGGTTCCAGCGCGTCATATCGGGCTACTGCCTGTTGTTCGGGATTTTGTACTGGATCCGGCTGATCGGCTTCTATCCCGGCTCGTTGTGGCGCTTCGACCTGATGCCGGTGCATTGGCAGGTGGCGGCGGTGATGCTCGCCGTCTTCTTCCCCTTCGCCGCCGCCGGTCTGTGGATGCTGGCCTCCTGGGGGCCGGTGATCTGGTTCATCTGCGCGGCGACCGAGATCGTCATGTATGCCGGCTTTCCCGAGCTCTTCGGCCACCGGCCGCTGATCCTCGCCTCGCATGCGGCGGTGGCGCTGCTCTACATCGTCTTTCGCGTGGTGATCTGGATGCAGAAGCGCCAGAGCCGCCAATAGAGCATCGGACCGACACTCAACAAGAATAGCGCCGCGCGTCCCATTGGACGCGCAAATTTCGCCCGGAATCATTGGCTAAATCTTTAGGTTAATCATCCTTGTTCGGGTGACCCTTCGTTAAGCCTCTTTCGAAACCTCTTACCGGTAAGCTCTTGTTAGCCCTAGCGTTTAAGTCGAATTTTATGAGTATTCGAT
>NZ_RZSX01000153.1:0-9324 GCF_004023105.1 Mesorhizobium sp. M5C.F.Ca.IN.020.32.2.1
AAAATGGTCCGCACGGCGGTCGATGCGCCGCGCGGCGTGACCGAATTCGACTATGCCGATCTCACAATGGCGCCGTCGCGTCTGGTTGCGCCGCCCCGCGTCGCGGCAGCGCCCGCGGCGCTTGAATGCCGGGTGACGGAGATCTTGCGGCCAAAGGCGCTGGACGGGACGCTGACCAGCGCCATCGTCGTTGCCGGCGAAGTCGTCGGTGTGCATATCGACGATGCATTCCTGAACGACGGCATCTTCGATATCGCCAAGGCGGGCAATGTCGGCCGTCTCGGCTACATGGATTATGCCAGCGTCAGCGAGATCTTTTCGATGCGCCGGCCTCGCTGGGGAAAGGATTAGGGCTGGAGAAAGATTAGGGCTGGCAAAAGATTAGGTGGAAATCCCTGCCGCCCTGGCTCGCGCCACAAGCCGCTCTGCCAGCCGCAGATGCGGCCGGTCGTACATTTTGCCATCGATGCCGACGACGCCGGGATTTCCAGCCGCCTCGAATGCCTGAACGATCGCCAGGGAGTGTTTCACCGCCTCGGTCGACGGCGTAAAGGCAGCGTTGATGACCGGCACTTGCGCCGGATGGACTGCCATCTTGCCGGTGAACCCGTCGCGCTCTGCCTCGGCGCATTCCGCCTCGAAGCCCGCCATGTGGCGAAAGTGCGGAAAAACCGTGTCGATCGCCGCGACTTCCGCGGCAGCCGCGGCAAGGATGGTCATGGTGCGTGCGAAGCGGAACACATCGGTGTAGCGGCCATTCTCGTCGCGGGCCGTGCGCGCACCGATTGCTGCCGACAGGTCTTCCGCACCCCAGGTCAAGCCGACAAGCCGCGCGCTTGCGTTGGCATAGGTCGCAGCCGCCAGCACGCCGGCAGCTGTTTCGGTGATGATCGGCAGGATTTTTATCTCACCATCCGGCAGCCCGCTTTCGGCCTCGTGCACCCTGAGCTTTGCCGAGAGATGCTGGACATCCTGTCCGCTATTCGACTTCGGCAGCATGATCCCGCGGGGTTTCACCGGCACGAGCGCCGCCAGATCGTCATCGGTCAGGCCGGTCGAGAGATCGTTGATGCGGACATAGATCGCGGATCTGGTTTGATGCCTGTGTTCGGGGATGAAGCGTGCGGCGATATCGCGTGCCAAGGCCTTGTTTTGTGGCGCGACCGAATCCTCGAGATCGACGATGACCACGTCGGCGCCGGCGTCAAACGCCTTTTCCAGCTTCTTTTCGGAATCGCCTGGAACGAACAGCAGCGAGCGCATCGGTCAGGCCGCCTTCTTCATCATCATTGCCTGCCTCGTGCATTTGGCGACGAGCACGTCGTTCTGGTTGTAGGCGCGGTGCTCGAACTCGACGATGCCGCGATCCGGTTTCGACCTGGAGTCGCGCACCGACATCACCGTCGTCTCGACGCGGATCGTGTCGCCGTGGAAGACCGGATGCGGAAACACCGTCTCCTTCATGCCGAGATTGGCGATGGTGGTGCCGACGGTGATGTCGTTCACCGAAATGCCGATCATCAGGCCCAGCGTGAACAGCGAATTGACCAGCGGCTTGCCCCATTCACTTTTGGCGGCGAAGTCGAAATCAATGTGCAGCGGTTGCGGGTTCAGCGTCATTACCGAAAACAGCATGTTGTCGCTTTCGGTGACGGTTTTCCGCAGCGTGTGCCGGAAGACATGGCCGACGACGAACTCTTCCAGATAAAGCCCGGCCATGCTCGATCTCCTCCGCTGCCGCATCGGCCTGAAAATCGGAATCGATGTTCGGAAAGCACGATGCGAAGATTCAAAGTGTTAGAGCGTACTTCTGTACGCCCCTCTAAGGGGTTGATAGGCGCTGCATACCGCGCTCGCAAGCCAGTTAACAAACATGGTGAACCGTTCGTAAACCATTTCTGCCTACGGTCTTCCTGGGGCGGGAACGGACTCGGGTTAGGGGCGTAGCGGACGGCATGGTTGTTTCGCATTTCCTGAAATGGATCTACACGGCCAAGGTTTCGGAGCGCGCCGCTGCGGCAGGCGCTCTGGCTCGCGCCTACATCAATGCCGATCTGCCTTTCGAGGATCGCTGCGCGGCGGAGGCCGCGCTGACGCTGCTGCTCGACGATGCCTCGTCGAAAGTGCGGCTGGCGATTGCAGAATCGCTGTCGATGAGCCATCACGCGCCGCTGCAGATCATCAGCGCGCTGGCGTCAGATCAACCGGAAGTTGCAAGCCTGGTGCTAGCACGTTCGCCGCTGCTCACCGATGCCGATCTGATCGACCGCGTTGCGGGTGGCCAAAAGGCGACGCAGAAACTGATCGCCGATCGTGCGCGCGTCTCCATGGCGGTTGCCGCGGCGATCGCCGAAATCGGCGAGCCGGAAGCCTGCGCCACGCTTCTCGCCAACAGCGGCGCCGACATCGCTTCGCTCAGCTTCCGCCGTATCGCCGAACGTCATGGCCATCTGCCTTCGGTGCGCGAAGCGCTGATAGCAGACGCGCGTCTGCCCGCCGACTGCCGGCATATGCTGCTGATAAAACTTGGTGAAACGCTTAAAGGCTCGCCGCTGGTGGTGGCGCTGATGGGCCGTGCCAGAACCGAGCGCGTCATGCGCGACGCCTGCGTCAAAGCTTCCATGACGCTGATCGAAGGCACGCGCCAGGAAGAACATGCGGCGCTCATCGAGCATCTGCGCCTGCGCGGCGACCTGACAGCAAGCTTCATCATTCGTACCATCGCGCATGGCAAGGTCGACTTCTTCGGCTCGGCGCTGGTCGCGCTCAGCCAGCAATCCGAACAACGGGTGAGGGCGCTGCTGGCCGGCGGGCATGACGTGGCGCTGCAGGCGCTGTTCCGCAGCGCCGGCCTTGCCGCGGCCACGCACGCGATCATCCTGCGCGCGCTAAAGATCTGGCGCGAGGTTGCCAATGGCAAGCGCCTGGCCGGCGTCCAGGAAGTGAGCTGGCTAATGCTGAAGGAATTGGGCGGGCAGTCCGCCGAAGGCGATCTCGCCGGATTGGTCAAATCGATCCATCTCGATGCGCTTCGCGAAAACGCGCGTGGCCATGCGCTGGCGATCGCTGCGGCCTGACACTCAAACGGACTGTCTGTGGTTTGCGCAACACCAGAAGCTCGGGCGTTCTACAACACCCGAGCGAGAAATCAGGACAGGCCGATAGTCAGAATCGGTAATTGACGCCGAACTTCACGGTTGAGAACTTTGCCGTGGCGCTGAAGTCCGAGCCGTCGCTGTCGTACCGCCAATCTCCGAGATCAGTGTAGAGGTATTCGACCTTGGCGGTCCATTGCTGCGTGATGCCGTATTCAATACCTGCGCCCACCGTCCAGCCGATCTGAGTCTCCTCGCCGTCCTGCAACGTGGGGGCATTTTGGATGCGTGCATCCACGCCTCCGATCGCCACACCACCAGTTACGTATGGCAGGATATTGTCGAAAGCATAGCCCGCCCTGCCGCGGATTGTGGCAAGCCAGTTGACTTCAGTCTCGCACGGGCCCGACCCGCAATTGAAGGTGTTGAACAAAGCTGGCCCGTGGGAACCGTCTATGCCCGACCAGGCAATGTCTGCCTCGACGCCAAGAACGTAATGGTCCACCTGGTAGTTGTAGCCCACGGCGACACCGCCGATGACCCCGTCGATGTCCAGATTTCCCGTCTCACCGGGCGGATTGAGATGTTCGGTGTCACCAAAACCGTAGCCGATAAATCCGCCCAAATAGGCGCCGCTCCAGTTGTAGGCCGACTCAACGGGTAGTGTATCAATCACAGCGTCGGCCGAGATTGCAACCTCGGATGAGCCAATAACGAGAATGGATGCGAGAAGAATCTTGCGCATAATTTGCCCCCTAATAATAGCAAACTACTACCTTAGACTGCAGGCTTTGGTCCATATGCGCGGTCTCTCTTCGAGTCGGTTGGACAACGGTTCCTCTTTGTTGTTGCAAATAGGACACAAAATTGCAGAAGTCGCCGGATTTCAAAGCAGCAGACGCAACTATTTCGGCGCTTTCAGCGCTGCTTGACATGCAAAGCGGCACCGGCTTGCTTCAATCGCGTTTCTAGTGCTTGTCACATTGATGGGATTACCCCTCCTTCGCGAAGAAATCCGGGAAATCCTTGATCGCGGCGGCGATCATGCGCAGCAAGGCCGCGATCTGCCAGCAACGATCGCCGTTTGCGGTCGCCGAGCAGAAGACGCTCAGATATCCAGCACTTCGGTCTCGGCGAATTCCGCACGTTCCTGGATGAAGCGGAAGCGGGCTTCCGGCTTGGTGCCCATCAGCGCGTCGACCGCATCCTTGGTCGCCGCCTCGGCCTCGATAACATCGACCCTGAGCAGCGTGCGCTTTGTCGGGTCCATGGTGGTTTCCTTGAGCTGGGCGGCCATCATTTCGCCCAACCCCTTGAAGCGGCCGATTTCGACCTTGCCGCGCCCGGTGAACTCGGTGTGCAGAAGTTCGTCCTTGTGCGCATCGTCGCGGGCATAGGCGACCTTGCCGCCTTGCCGGATCGAGTAGAGCGGTGGCACCGCCAGATAGAGATGGCCGCCGCGGACCAGGCTCGGCATCTCCTGATAGAAGAAGGTGATCAGCAACGAAGCGATATGGGCGCCGTCGACGTCGGCATCTGTCATGATGATGACCCGGTCGTAGCGCAGATCCTGGTCGCGGTACTTCGAGCGTGTGCCACAGCCAAGCGCCTGGATCAGGTCGGAAATCTGTTGGTTGCCGGCAAGTTTGTCGTTGCCGGCGCTGGCGACGTTGAGGATTTTGCCGCGCAGCGGCAGCACCGCCTGGCTGGCGCGGTCGCGCGCCTGTTTCGCCGAGCCGCCGGCCGAATCGCCCTCGACAATGAAGAGTTCTGCGCCCGCCGCGGCATTCTGCGTGCAGTCGGCGAGCTTGCCGGGCAGCCGCAGCTTGCGCACCGCGCTCTTGCGCGAGACTTCCTTTTCCTGGCGCCGGCGCACCCGCTCGTCGGCACGCGCGATCACCCATTCGAGCAGCTTCGAAGCTTCCTGCGGATTATCGGCTAGCCAGTGATCGAAGGGGTCGCGGATGGCGGTCTCGACGATCCTGATGGCTTCGATCGTGGCCAGCCTGTCCTTGGTCTGACCGACGAATTCCGGCTCGCGGATGAACACCGACAGCATGCCTGCCGCTGAGATCATGACGTCTTCCGACGTGACGATCGAAGCACGCTTGTTGCCGACCAGATCGGCATAGGCACGCAAGCCGCGCGTCAGGACGTTGCGGAAGCCGGCCTCGTGCGTGCCGCCTTCGCCGGTCGGAATGGTGTTGCAGTAGGAATTGAGGAACCCGTCGCCGCCGAACCAGGTCACCGCCCATTCGAGCGAACCGTGGCCGCCTTGCCTGTCGCTTTTGCCGGCAAAAATTTCGCGGGTGACCTGGAATTCGTCGCCGAGCGAGGCTTTCAGATAGTCCTTGAGGCCACCGGGAAAATGGAACTCGGCCTTAGCCGGCGTCGTGTCCTTCTCCTTGATCAGCGACGGATCGCAGGTCCAGCGGATCTCGACGCCGCCGAACAGATAGGCCTTCGAGCGCGTCATGCGGTAGAGCCGCGCCGGCTCGAATGCCGCACCCTTGCCGAAGATCTGCTCGTCGGGATGGAAGCGTATCCTGGTGCCGCGCCGGTTATGCACCTCGCCGAGTTGCTCCAGGCCGGTCACCGGAACACCGCGCGAAAAACGCTGGCGATAGAGCTGGCGCCCGCGCGCGACCTCGACCTCGAGATGGTCCGACAGTGCGTTGACGACGGAGACGCCGACGCCGTGCAGGCCGCCCGAGGTTTCGTAGACCTTGCTGTCGAACTTGCCGCCCGAATGCAGCGTCGTCATGATGACTTCGAGCGCCGGCTTCTTGAATTTCGGATGCGGATCGACCGGGATACCACGGCCATTGTCGGTCACCGCCAGATATCCATCGGCCGAAAGCTCGACATCGATGAAGGTCGCGTGGCCGGCGACCGCCTCGTCCATCGAATTGTCGATGACCTCGGCGAACAAATGGTGCATAGCCTTGTCGTCGGTGCCGCCGATATACATTCCGGGCCGCCGCCGCACCGGCTCCAACCCTTCCAGAACCTCGATGTCGGCGGCGCTGTAGCTCTCGCTGCCGTCGCGGGATGCCGGGCGCTTCGCCGCCTGCACCAGCGGGTCGGCCGGGCGAGCGGTGGCGCGAACCGGTTGCGACTGCTTGTCCATAGTGCCGAAAAGATCGTTGTTGTCGTCCATGCTGGTCCTGGATTGCGATGCTGCGAATCACCATCCGATACTGCCACGCTTTTTGCGGGCAGGCGACGGAGGTTCCTGTTACGTTCGAGGATAGGCCTCTTACTGCAAAACCATCCGGCAACCAAGCGGCGGAAATGGGTCGAAACTCCGGCCTTCAGGGGTGGTTTGCCGCATCAGCCACCCTCATTGCGTGTGCGCGGGAAATGAGGGGGCAGTCTGCGTCGCAATCGGCTGGTTCTATTCCGCCGCCCCTAGATATTCCGACAGCGGCGGGCAGGAGCAGACTAGGTTGCGGTCGCCGGCGACATTGTCGATGCGCGACACCGGCGGCCAGTATTTGGCTGATGTGTCGGCATCACCGGCGGGATAGGCCGCCTCCAGGCGCGAATAGGGATGGGTCCACTGGCCGGCCAGCGCCTCGGCCGCGGTATGCGGCGCATTGACCAGCGGATTGTCGGCCAAGGGCCATTCGCCTTTCGCCACCTTGGCTGCCTCGCCTGATATCGCGATCATCGCCTCGCAGAAGCGATCGAGTTCGCTCTTGGGCTCGGACTCGGTCGGCTCGACCATTAGCGTGCCGGCTACCGGAAACGACATGGTCGGCGCATGGAAACCATAATCGATCAGCCGCTTGGCGATATCGTCGACGCTGATGCCGGAGCTCTCCTTCAGTACGCGGGTGTCGAGGATGCACTCATGGGCGATGCGATCGTGCCTGCCCTTGTAGAGGAGCGGGAAGTGCGGCGCGAGCCGCGTCGCCACGTAGTTGGCGGAAACGATCGCCGTCTCGGTCGCCTGCTTGAGGCCGGAAGCGCCCATCATGCGGATATACATCCAGGTGATCGGCAGGATCGAAGCGCTGCCGAACGGTGCGGCCGACACGGCATGGCCCGAGCCTTCGGTGACGTGGCCGGGCAGATAAGGTCTCAGATGCGCCTTGACGCCGATCGGGCCGACGCCGGGACCGCCGCCGCCATGCGGGATGCAGAAGGTCTTGTGCAGGTTCATGTGGCAGACATCGGCGCCGATGTCGCCGGGGCGAGCGAGGCCGACCAAGGCGTTGAGGTTGGCGCCGTCGAAATAGACCTGGGCGCCATGCTCGTGAATGAGGGCGCAGAGGTGGCGCGCGCCTTCCTCGTATACGCCATGCGTCGAAGGATAGGTGAACATAAGCGCGGCGAGATTCTTGGAATGCTCATTGGCTTTGGCACTCATATCGTCCATATCGATATTGCCATCCTCGGTGCAGCGCACGACGACGACGCTCATGCCGGCCATCGCCGCACTCGCCGGATTGGTGCCATGCGCGGATGACGGGATCAGGCAGACGGTGCGGTGGCCTTCGCCGCGCGAGCGGTGATAGCCGCGAATGGCGAGCAGCCCGGCATACTCTCCCTGGCTGCCGGCATTGGGCTGCAGGCTGACCGCATCGAAGCCAGTGATCTCCGACAGCCAGCCTTCCAGTTCGCCAACCATCGCGCGATAGCCTGCCGAATGCCCGGCCGGCGCGAATGGATGCAGATTGGCGACGCTTGGCCAGCTCACCGGCATCATCTCGGCGGCGGCGTTGAGCTTCATCGTGCAGGAGCCGAGCGGGATCATGGCGCGGTCGAGCGCCAGGTCCTTGTCGGCCAGCCGGCGCAAGAAGCGCATCATCTCCGTTTCCGAGTGGTTTTCGTGGAAGACCGGCTGGCTGAGAAACGCCTTACCGCGTGGCTTGCCCGGAGTGGTGCTGGTGCCAGCAGCGCCTGCCTTGGCGCCGAACAGTGCTGCAATGGCGTCCAGATCGGCATCGGTCGAGGTCTCGTCGAAGCTGATGCCGATGTGGTCGGCGTCGATGACGCGCAGCAATCGGCCGGTCTTTTCAGCAGCGGCGGCGATCGCGCCGGCTCTGCCTTTCACTTCCACCGTCACCGTGTCGAAGCGGCTTCCGCCAAGCACCGAAATTCCTGACGCGGTGAGACCGGTCGCCAGCCGGTTGGCCAATGAATGGATTCGGCCGGCAATCGCCTGCAGCCCGGCAGGGCCATGCCAGATCGCATAGGCCGTCGCCATGTTGGCGAGCAGCGCCTGCGCGGTGCAGATGTTGGAGGTCGCCTTGTCGCGGCGGATGTGCTGTTCGCGCGTCTGCAAGGCGAGACGATAGCCGGGGCGGCCCTTGCTGTCAGTGGACTGGCCGACAAGGCGGCCGGGCATCAACCGCGTCAGCCTGTCGGAAACAGCGCAATAGGCGGCGTGCGGCCCGCCAAAGCCCATCGGCACGCCAAAGCGCTGCATCGGGCCGACGGCGATGTCGGCGCCAAGCGTAGCCGGCGCGTCGGTCAGCGTCAGGCCGAGCGGATCGGCAATGAAAACGACCAGCGTGCCGGTGGCGCGGGCCTTCTCGATTACCGCCTTGTGGTCGCCATAGACGCCAAACGTATCAGGCCAGGAAACCAGCAGAGCGGCGGTGTTGTCGTCGATCGTGTCGCCGTCGACCTCGATGCCGAGGGGCTCAGCGCGGGTGCGCACGACGTCGAGCGTCTGCGGGTGCGGCGTGCCGGCAAGCGCCACCTTGGTCCGCTTGTCGCGATGATGGCGCAATGCAATGCCGACCGCCTCGGCCACCGCCGTCGCCTCGTCGAGCAGCGAGGCCGACGCCACCGGCAGGCCGGTCAGCTCAGTGACCAAGGTCTGGAAATTGAACAGCATTTCGAGCCGGCCCTGGCTGATCTCAGCCTGGTAGGGAGTGTAAGCCGTATACCAGGCCGGGTTCTCGAACAGATTGCGCTGGATGACCGGCGGCACGTGGACGCCGTGGTAACCGGCACCGATAAAGCTCTTCAACACGGTATTTTTGGCCATCGTCGCCGAAAGCTCGGCCAGTGCCTCCGCTTCGCTCGCCGGGGCCGGCAAAACCAGCGGCCGGTCGAGCCGGATCGATCTCGGCACAGCCTGGCTGATCAGCGTCTCGACTGAGGGAACGCCGATCGTCGCCAGCATGGCTCTGACGTCATTGAGGTCGGGGCCAATATGGCGGGCCGAGAAGGCGTAGGGTGCTGCGGTCATCTTCCTGGTCCTGCTATCAAC